>JBJOKF010000143.1:0-5492 GCA_046046235.1 Planctomycetota bacterium
GCCCAGTGTCAGATCGGAGGCGTGGAGTATGGCCCGGGCAGCCAGAAGTCGATCTATCTCGTGCGGGCGTTCGACGAGCACTGCTACCTGATCACGGCGATCCAGTACTACGCGGCCGAGGACGGTCGGATCGGCACGTTCGGGCCGGGTGGGGATGCGGGGCTCACGTGGTGGAAGGGATGGCTTGCCGGTGTCGGCGAGCGGCGGTATCTCGTCTGTCAGAGACAGGGCATCGCCCCGGCTCTCGGCGGGCAGCCCGACGTATGGCTGCCGACGTTCGAGGTGGCGCAGCGCGAGCCCGACGCGGTGCGGCTCACCCCCGTGGTATTTGGCGACATGTTCAAACGCCTCCAAGGCCTGCCGCCGGACGAAGCGCGGGCGATCATCGCGGCCGACTATTCACGGGAGAAACTCGAAGGCCGCATTCGTGACAACCCAGACGCTGCGGCGCCGGGCGATCCGAAGCCGCTCGAACTCCGGCGCATGGACGAAGCCTCGCGGGCGCACGTGGAGCGGGTGCTCGCCACATTCCACCTGACAGATGACCGCCGCCCCGTGAGGCAGCCGCCGCGAGCGGCCGCCGCCGCGGCAACCGAGACACCGCCCGCGGTGACGGCAGCACATGCTCCGAAGCCCCGCCTCGACGGCCCGTATGACATCAAGACCATCCCCGAGGATCTCTCCCCGCCGACCGAGCTCGCCGACACGCCCGGGCCGGGGAAGATCTTCATGGACCAGATCGCGAACCCGAAATTTTTCCCCCACGGACGGCCCGCCTCGCCCGACGTCCTCCAGGGACATGCTGTCTATTTGCCAGTCGACTGGCAGGCGGGGAAAAAACATCCCGTCATCTTCGAATATCTGGGAAACACGGTCGGAGTCCAGAGCCTGAAAGGCATCGGCTACGGGCTTTCCGGCGGCAAGGACTTCATCTGGGTGATCCTGCCGATCGTCAGCGGCTATCCGTCGACGCAGCCTGATGTCACGGTCAACTGGGGCAACGGAGACGCGCTCCCCAACACCGTCGCATACGCCAAGCAGGCCGTGAAGGAGGTGTGCGCGAAGTGGGGAGGCGACCCCGACGCCTGCATCCTCATGGGCTATTCTCGGGGCGGTATCGCCTGCAATTTGATCGGGCTCTACGACGACGAGATCGCTGCACTCTGGAAGGCGATGGTTCCGGGCGCGCACTATTTCAGCGCAGGCATGGACATCACCGGCACCAGGACGGCCCTGGGCGGCGCCGACTATCGAGAAGTCGCGGCGCGGAGCGTTGCCCGGCTCGGCACGATCGCGCAGCTCTGCGTGGCGGAGTACAATTCCGACATCTTGAACGGCAATCCAGACAAGCAACTGATCCCGCAGATCGATGCCGCCGGTTGCAAAGACCTCGCGGAAGCGGCCGAGACGTTCAAGCTGAAGCCAATCTACGACAGTAGCCAGACCAAGACCCGAGCGTTCGTGGGACAGCACAAGCCGGCGTCGAGCAACGTCACGTTCTACTCGCTACCCTGGGTCAACCACGGCTCGCTCTTTGCGACGCGGCCAACTCCGGAACGGGAGTTCATCCGCGGCTGGATCCGCGCGCAAGCGGGCCTGCCGCCCGAGGGCCGCTAGAGCCGCTGCAGCCGGCAGTCGGCCACCCGGCAAGCCTGCCGGCGCGTCGGTTACACTCTCGGGCCATGCGCGGCCACGAAGACATCCGGATCGGGACGCTCGTCCCCGCCCACGACCGCACCGGCGAGGTGATTCGGCAACTCTTGCCACTGGGCTTCGAGACCTTCCAGATCAGCTTCGGCCGGTCGGTGGGCGATTTTGATCTCGAGCGGCTCGCCGATGCCGTCCGCCAGCCGCTCGAGGCCTTCGAAGCCGGGCCCCACGACCTGCCGCGTCGGATCAGTGCGCTCGGCGTCTATGGCAATCCGCTCACGAGCCCCGAGACGATCCGCGACTGGGAGCGGCTCATCGACGCGGCGGGCCGCTTCGGCTGCGACATTGTCGCCGGCTTCGCGGGCCGGATTCCGGGACGACCGGTGCCCGAATCGCTGCCCCGCTTCGGCGAGGTGTTTCGGGGGCTCGCGCGGCGGGCGGAGGACCAAGGCGTGCGGCTGGCGTTCGAGAACTGCCCCGGCCGCGGCACGTGGGAGGCGGGCGACCGCAACATCGCCCACGCCCCACAGGCCTGGGACGCGATGTTCGCCGAGGTAGACAGCCCCGTGATCGGGCTCGAGTGGGAGCCCTGCCACCAGATCGCGAGCTTCGTCGACCCGCTGCCGCAGTTGCGCCGCTACGCATCGCGGATCTGGCATATCCACGGCAAGGACGCGACCGTGCTCTGGGACGTGGTCCGCACGCACGGCATCCATGGCGGCGTGCCCTACGTCCACCACCGCACGCCCGGCTTCGGCGACACGAACTGGACCGATCTCGTCAGCACGCTCAGGCTCGCCGGCTGGCGGGGCTGCATCGACATCGAGGGTTTTCACGACCCCGTCTACCGCGACGTCCTCGAGACCACGGGGCAGGTCGCGGCGCTCGGGCATCTCAAGACCTGCCGCGGCGGCGCGTTCGTGCCGAACGTGTTTTGAGTGGGGCTCGGCGCCCTCTTTCAGACATCGCGCCCCCCAGCCGCGATCGAGTCCGGACCGCACGGTCTTCGCCACGCGGTGCCGGGCAACGGCCCCACTGCAACGGGTGACTATGATGCTTGAGGTGTCGTATCTTTCGTGAGCGCAAACCCGGTTCCGCTGTCCAACATGCGTCGTCCTCTCCTCCTCATCCCCACGGAACTCGAGCGCGGCCGCATCGCGCCGCTGGTGGTGGCGGCCAGCGGCGACGCGGTGCAGATCGAGGTTTGCGGCTTCGGCCCGGTCGTCGCGGCCGCCCGCACCGCGCAGCTGATCGTCGAGCACCGGCCGTCGACCGTCCTGCTCGTCGGCATCGCCGGCCGGTTCCACGACCGGCTGGCACTCGGGCAGGCCTACGCGTTCGAGCGGGTGGCCTGCCACGGCATCGGCGCGGGCAGCGGCGCGGCTTTTCTTCCCGCCGAGGCGATGGGCTGGAACCAGTGGCCCGGGGATGCGTGCGATCCGCAGACGCGGATCGGTGATTCGCTCCCCGCCACGAGCGGCCGGCTGCCCACCGCCGCGCGGGCCGACCTACTCCTCTCCGCATGTGCGGCTGCCGCGAACGGCGACGACGTGCGGAGGCGGCTCCGGCTGCACCCCGACGCGGCGGCCGAAGACATGGAAGGCTTCGCGGTAGCGGCGGCCTGCCGGCTCGCTGGCGTGCCGCTCGACATTATCCGCGGCATCTCGAACACGGCCGGTGATCGCGACACGTCGCGGTGGCAGGTGGACGCGGCCTGCCGCGCCGCCGCCGAGTTGGCGGCACGTTTCCTCGGAGGCGGATCATGAAGCCTGTCATCCGCCTGGGCATCTCCACCTGCCCGAACGACACGTTCGCGTTCCACGGCCTGCTGACGCGGGCGGTGGACTGGCGTGGACTCGAGTTCGAGGTCGAGCTGCTCGATGTCGAGACGCTCAACGAACAGCTGCTCGCTGGCCACTTCGACGTCTGCAAGGCGAGCTTTCATGCCGCGCTGCTGGCCGCCGACGACGTGGTGGTCCTGCCGAGCGGATCGGCCCTCGGCTTCGGTGTCGGCCCGCTCCTGCTCGCGGCAGAGCAGGCGACGCGGCCTACGCACGCCAGCCAGCTCACGCTGTGCCCCGGCCGCCACACGACGGCGGCGCTCTTGTTCGACCTGTTTCATCCCCACAGCTCCCGCGTCGAGCACGTCGTCTTCTCGGAGATCATGCCGCGGCTCGAGGCCGGCACCGCCGACTTCGGCGTGTGCATCCACGAGGGGCGATTCACCTGGCAGGCACACGGCCTCGCCCTCGTAGAGGATCTCGGCACCCGTTGGGAGACGGAGACTGGCTCGCCGTTGCCGCTCGGCGGGATCGTGGCCCGACGCCGGCTGCCGACTGCGACGATCGCCACCGTGCAGCGGGTGATCCATGAATCGCTCATGCTGGCACTGCATGACCGCGACGCGGCGCTGCCCACGATGCGGCTCCATGCGCAGGAGTTCGACGACCGCGTGCTCATGCAGCACGTCGATCTCTACGTCAACGACTGGACGGTGAATCTCGGCCCGGCTGGCGCCCGAGCGCTCGACGAACTCTCGGCCCGAGCGGCGGCGCTGGGCCTGGCGAGCGGCCGGCTCGGAGTATTCGCCGGCTAGCTCGAGAGCCAACGCCTCCGCCCACAGCTTCGCGCCGGCTCGGACCGTGCGAAGTGCCGCCGCGGCGTCACTCGCGACGGCGGACCGAAGCGCCGTCGGCCAGTGGTGGCAGGTAGCCGGCGAGCCGCTGGACGACGTCCGCATGCTCGGAGCGATCGGCGAGATTGACGGTCTCATGCGGATCATCTCGCTCGTCGTACAGCTCCCGCGCCGCGATCGTGCCATCGTTCCGGTCGCGCCAGAGGGTCAACCGCCACCGATCGTCGCGGATGCTATAGCCCATGAGCTTCCGCCCTCCCGCCTCACGGCCGCCTCTGGGGTATTGGCTGATCGCCACCTGCCGGACGATCGCCGCAGGGTCGTCGAGAATCGGCCGCAGGCTCATGCCGTCGAGTTCAGACGGGACGGGCAGCCCGCAGACGTCCGCGAGCGTCGGATAGATGTCGACGAACTCGGCGAGCGACACGCTCCGCCGCCCCGGCGCCCGCTGCCCTGGCACGCTGATCACCAGCGGCGACCGGACCGCCAGCTCGAAGTTCGTATGCTTGTGCCAGAGGCCGTGTTCGCCAAGCTGCCAGCCATGGTCACCCCAGAGAACGACGACGGTATCGCCCGCGAGTCCCTCGTGCTCCAGCGCGTCGAGCACGATCCCGATCTGGGCATCCATGTAGCTCGTGGCCGCGTAGTAGCCGTGCCGCAGCCGCCGCGCGAGATCCGCGGGAATCGGCCCTTCCTTCGGCACGCCCGCATAGCTCCGGAGCTCTCCGTTGGTGTGTCCGGCGAAGTCGGGAGCGCCGCGGGGCAGTTCTTGGCAGGCCGGCACGTAGATCTCGGCCGGATCGTAGAGATCCCAGTACCGCTTGGGCGCGACGAAGGGGAGATGCGGCTTGGCCATGCCGACGGCGAGGACAAACGGCTCGCCCCGACGCTTCAACTCGGCAAGCGTCGCCGCGGCGAGGCGGGCGACCTTGCCGTCGACATAGGTGTCGTCCGGCACGTCGGCCACCTCGAACGCCGGCCCACGAAACCGCCCCTTCCGGTCGCGATTGGCCGGGTCCGCCAGGAGGGCGAGGGCTTCCGGCGTCGCATAGTGCGGAGCCTTCGGCGTCTGCCACTTCGTCGACCACGTCGGCGGATCGTCGAAGCCGCCGTGGAAGATCTTGCCCATGCCCTGCACGAAATAGCCGTGGGCCTTGAAGTGCTGCCCGATGGTGACCGCGTCGGGCAGGGCGGTGCGGAAGTGCGT
>JBJOKF010000221.1:0-4744 GCA_046046235.1 Planctomycetota bacterium
AGCTTCTCCCGCACGGCGGCGGCCGCCGCGATCGCGTTGGACCCGGGGAGCTGGTAGATGTTCATGCCCACGCTCGGCTGGCCGTCGAGCCGGCAGATCTGATCGTAAAACTGCGCCCCGAGTTCCACCCGCCCCACGTCCTCGAGCCGCACGATCGCGCTGGCCACGTCGCCGGATTCCGTGCCGGCTTCCTTGACGATGATCGCGCCGAACTCCGCGACCGTCACCAGCCGCCCCAGGGCGGAGAGCGGAATCTGGAAGGCTTGGCCGGTCGGGGCGGGCTGCTGGCCGACGCTGCCCGCGGCGATCTGGTAGTTCTGCTTCTCGAGGGCGGTGCGGATGTCGCCCGCCGAGAGGCCGACCGCGGCCATCTTCTCCGGATCGAGCCACACGCGCATGCTGTAATCGCGCTGCCCGATGAAGTCGATGTCGCCGACGCCCTCCACCCGGAGCAGCTCGTCGCGAATCTGGATCGTGGCGTAGTTCGAGAGGAAGATCTCGTCGTACAGCGGCGCGCCGGACGCATCTTTCGCGGCGGTGAAGTTGACGATCATCATCGCCGCCGGCGACTTCTTCAGCACCGCGACCCCCTCCCGCTGCACGAGATCCGGCAGGATCGGCATCGCCAGCGTGACCCGCACCTGCGTGAGCACCTGGGCCATGTTGAGGTCGGTGCCCGGCTCGAAGGTGACCGTCAGCCGATAGCGGCCGTCGTTGGTGCACTGGGAACTCAGCGAGAGGGCCCGCTCCACGCCGCTCACCTGCTGCTCGATCGGGGCGGCGATCGTGTCGCGAACGAGCTCGGCATTGGCCCCGGGATAGACAGTGGAGACCTCGATCGTGGGCGGCGTGATATCGGGATACTGGGTGGTGGGCAGCGTGAGCGCGGCGACGCCGCCGCAGAGCACGAGCACGATGGAGATCACCGACGCGAAGATCGGACGGTCGATGAAGAAGCCCGCGATCATGTGGTCACCGCCCCCCGCCGGGCCCGGAGCGCCGCATCCGGTCGCCGAGATTCTCGAGGATCTCGTAGAACACCGGCGTCAGGAAGATGCCGAACAGCGTCACGCCGATCATGCCGGCGAAGACCGTGATGCCGAGCGACCAGCGAAGCTCGGCTCCCGCGCCCCGCGCCAGCACCAGCGGGAGGACGCCGAGGATGAAGGCCAGCGACGTCATCAGGATCGGCCGCAGCCGCAGCCGGCTGGCCGTGGCCGCGGCCGAGCGGGCGTCGTGCCCCTCGGCCCGGAGCTGGCGGGCGAACTCCACGATCAGGATCGCATTCTTGCTGGCCAGCCCCACCAGCACCACGAGCCCGACCTGCGCCAGGATGTCGATCGGCAGCCGCGCCACCACCAGCCCCGCGACCGCCGCCAGCAGGCATAGCGGCACGACGAGGATCACCGCCAGCGGCAGCGACCAGCTCTCGTAGAGCGCCGCGAGCACGAGGAACACGAGCATGACGCCCAGCCCGAGCAGCACCGCCGCCGTGTTGCCCGCGGTGATCTGCAGCAGGAACACCTCGGACCATTCGTAGGAAAAGCTCTCGGGGAGTTGGTCGCGGGCCGCCGCCGCCACGCGGTTGATGAGCACCGAACCGCCCTCGAAGGGGTTTGGGATCCCGGTGATCGGGGCGGCCGGGTAGAGGTTGTACCGCATCAGGATGGCCGGCCCCATCGCCTGCCGGACCGTCATCACGGTCGACAGCGGCACCATGCCGCCGTCGCGGCCGGCGACCTTCAACGCGCCCAGGTCTTCGAGGCGGGTGCGGAAGTCCTCGTCGGCCATCAGCTTCACCTGCCAGGACCGGCCGAAGCGGCTGAAGTTGTTGACGTAGATGGATCCCACGTCCATCTGCAGGGCGGCGAAGACCGACGACACGGGGATGCCGAGCGAGCGGATCTTGTCGCGATCGATGTCGAGGAAATATTGCGGCGAGTCGGCCCGGTAGTTGCCGCCAACGAACGGGAGTCTCCACCCTTCCATCGTGGCCACGAGCTTCCCGCTCGTCTCCTGCATCACCTGCGGCCCCATGCTGCCGCGATCCTGCAGGTAGAACTTGAAGCCCCCCGCCATGCCCAGCCCCTTGACCGGCGGCGCCGGATAGACGCCCACCTCCGCGTCGGGAATCTCCCGTCGGCACAGCTCCCGGACGGCGCGGATGATGCCGAACATCGAGGTCTCCGGGGTCCGCCGCCGCTCGTACTCGTCGAGGATGAGGAACAGCGAGCCCCAGTGCGGGGCACTCGCGTTGTAGAGCAGCGACATTCCCGCGACGGTGAAGGTGTCGGTGATGCCGGGAACCGACCGGGCCAGGGCGTCGACCCGATCCAGCACCTCGCTGGTCCGTTGCACGCCCGCCCCGTCCGGCAGCTCCACAGTGGCGATCAGATACCGCTGATCCTGCAGCGGCACGAACCCCTGCGGATACCAGGCGAAAATCCGCCACGTGACGAGCACCAGGGCGAGGTAGGCGAGCATGACCAGCCGCCCGCGCCCCAGGAGGGCCGCGACTCCCCGCGCGTAGCCAGCGCTGACCGCATCGAACAGCCGGTTGAAGCCCCGGAAGATCGGCCCGAGCACGAGGTTGAAAAACCGCTCGACCGGATCGGGCGGCGCGTCGTGGGGCCGTAGCAGGATCGCCGCGAGCGCCGGGGAGAGCGTGAGCGAGTTGACCGCGGAGAGAATCGTGGACACGGCGATCGTGAGCGCGAACTGCCGGAAGAACAAGCCGGTGACGCCGCCGATGAAAGCGCAGGGCACGAACACGGCCGAGAGCACGGCCGCCACGCCGATCACCGGGCCGGTGACCTCGTCCATCGCCTTCTCGGCCGCGGCGTGGGGATCGAGTCCCTGCGCGATCCACCGCTCGACGTTCTCGACCACCACGATCGCGTCGTCCACCACGATCCCGATCGCGAGCACGAGTCCGAACAGCGAAAGCGTGTTGAGGCTGAAGCCCATGGCGGCCATGGCGGCGAAGGTGCCCACGATGGCCACGGGCACGGCGACGAGCGGGATCAGCGTCGCCCGCCAGCTCTGCAGGAAGAGCAGCACCACCAGCGCCACGAGCACGATCGCGTCGCGAAGCGTCTTCACCACCTCCAGGATCGACTCGGTGATGAACGGAGTCGTGTCGTAGGCGATCACGTACTCGAGCCCGACCGGGAACCGCGTGGCGAGCTCCTTCATCTTCGCCTGCACCGCCCACGAGCACTCGAGCGCGTTGGTGTCGGGCAGCTGGAAGACGGCCAGTCCCACGACCGGCTCACCGTTGTAGCGGCCGGTCTGGTCGTAGCTGGCCGCCCCCAGCTCGACCCGGGCGACGTCCCGCAGCCGCACCACGGGCGTGCCCGCCACCGACGCATCGGCGCGGAGCACGATGGAGCCGAACTCCTCGGGCGTCGAGAGCATACCCGTGGCGGCCACGACGAGTTCGAACTGCTGGCCCGCGGCCGTCGGCGGCTGGCCGCTGATCCCGCCGAGCACCGGCACGTTCTGCGCCGCGATCGCGTCACGGGCGTCTTTGGAGGTGAGCCCCCGCGCGGCGAGCTGCTCGGGGTCGAGCCAGATCCGCATCGAGTAGTCGCGTTGGCCGAGGAGGAGAATGTCGCCGACGCCCGGGCAGCGCAACAGCTCGTCGCGGAGGTGGACCGTGGCGTAGTTGCTCATGAACAGGTCGTCGTACCGCCCGCCGGGCGAGATCAAGTCGACCGTCATCAGGATGTCGGGGGACCGCTTCTTGATGCTCACGCCCTGCTTCTGGACGACGGAGGGCAACAGCGGCATCGCCAGCTGGACGCGGTTCTGGGTCTGCACGAGCGCCAGGTTGGCGTTGGCGCCCACTTGGAACGTGAGCTGCAGCACGTAGGAGCCGTCGTTGGTCGCCTGCGACTGCATGTAGAGCAACCGGTCGACGCCGTTGACCTGCTGCTCGATCGGGGCGGCGATGGTGTCCGTCACGACCGCGGCATTGGCTCCTGGATAGGAGCAGACGACCTGCACGATCGGCGGGGCGATCGGTGGAAACAGCGAGATCGGGAGCGAGAGCAGGCTCACGCCGCCGGCCAGCGTGATCACGATCGAAATCACGGCCGCGAAGATCGGCCGGCGGATGAAGAATCGCGAGATCACGACGACGGCTCACCCGGGGCCGGCAGCGACTCCACGCCGGCCGCCGGTGCGGGGCGGGGTGAGGCGGACGGATCGGCGGCCGCCGGCGGCGACACGGGCGCGGCGAACGCAGCGGGCGGCTCGGGTACCGACGGGTCGTGCGAAGCCGGCGCGACGAAGCCCGCGAGTTCGAGGCTGCCCTCGGCCGCGGGCGTCGGCTTGACCGACTTCCCCTCCCGACACCGCTGCAGTCCGCGGATCACGATCCTGTCGGCGGTCGTGAGCGGCCGCGTGGCATCGGTCGCCGATACCGAGATCCAGGTGCCCAGCTTCTGCCCCACCGTGACCTCGCGGGCCGAGACCACGTCATCGCCCCCCACGATCCAGAGGATCTTGCGGTCCTGATTGCTGCCGATCGCAGCCTCGGGCACGAACGTCCGCTCCTCCGCATCGCCAAGCGGCAGCCGCACGCGGGCGAACATGCCGGGGCGGAACAGCGGCGGCCGTGGAGCCGCGGGATCCGCGGAATGAGGATTGTCGAGCCGGCCGCGCATGGTGATCGTCGCCGTCTTCGTGTCGACCTGGTTGTTGAGGAAGTCCACACGGCTGCGATGGGGGTAAGCGCGAC
>JBJOKF010000223.1:0-14823 GCA_046046235.1 Planctomycetota bacterium
TCGACATGCTCACCAGCCGGATCACCGAGATCGTGATGTGCGTGCCCACGCTCGTGCTGATCCTGGCGGTGATCGCGATCGTGGACAAGCCGAGCATCTGGAAGACGATGGCGATCATCGGGGCCACCGGGTGGACCGGCATCGCCCGGCTCACGCGGGCCGAGTTCCTCAGGCTGAAAAACAGCGAGTTCGTCACCGCGGCGCGGGCCTCCGGCGCCGGGCCGCTGCGGATCATGCTCCGGCACATCCTGCCGAACGCACTCGCGCCGGTGCTCGTCCCGATCACCTTCGGCATCGCGTCGGCCATCCTCACCGAGAGCGCGCTTTCCTTCCTCGGGTTCGGGCCGCCGCCGCCGGCGGCCAGCTGGGGCTCGCTGCTGAACGACGCCCGCGCGAACCTCTCGATGTGGTGGCTCGTCGTCTTTCCGGGGACGGCCATCTTCCTGACGGTGCTCGCCTACAACCTCGTCGGCGAGGCGCTGCAGGAGGTCACCGACCCGAGGCTGCGGGAGTCCCGAAAGTGACCGCACCGCTCCTCGAGATCGACGGCCTCGTGACGGCCTTCCACACGCCCGCCGGTCGGGTGCCGGCGGTGGACGGCGTGTCGCTGACGATCCGTCGCGGCCAGGCGCTCGGGCTCGTCGGCGAGAGCGGCTGTGGCAAGAGCGTGACGGCGATGTCGATCCTCAAGCTCGTCGCGGCGCCCGGCGTGATCGAGTCGGGCCGCATCCTGTTGGCGGGCCGCGGATCCGGCGGGCCGGCGGAGGGTGGCGCCGTCGACCTCGTCTCGTTGCCTGAAGCGAAGCTCGAGCGGGTTCGCGGCGGCCGGATCGGCATGATCTTCCAGGAGCCGATGACGAGCCTCAATCCCGTGTTCACGATCGGCGACCAGATCGCCGAGGCGGTGCTTCTGCACCGCGGCGTGTCGCGGGCCGCGGCGCGTGCGCGGGCGCTCGAGATGCTCGACCTCGTGCGGATCGCCGATGCCCGGCGTCGGATCGACGAATACCCCCACCAACTCTCCGGCGGCATGCGGCAGCGGGTGATGATCGCGATGGCGTTGGCCTGCGAGCCCGACCTGATCATCGCCGACGAACCCACGACGGCGCTCGACGTCACGATCCAGGCGCAGATCCTCGACCTGCTCGCCGATCTCCGCCGGAGGCTCGGCACCGCGATCCTCCTGATCACCCACGATCTCGGCGTCGTGGCCGAGACCTGCGACGAGGTCGCCGTGATGTACGCCGGCCGCATCGTGGAGCGGGCGGCGGCGGCGGCGCTCTTCGCGCGTCCCCGGCATCCCTACACGATCGGGCTGCTCAGCGCCCGGCCCGACACCGGCCGCTCAGGTCGCGGTCCGCTGCGGACGATCCCGGGGATGGTGCCGGCCCCGCAGGACTTTCCGGCCGGCTGTCGCTTCCATCCGCGGTGCTGCTATGCGCGGCTGCCGGAGTGCGCGGCGGCGATTCCCGAGCTGCGCGAACTCGCCCCCGGCCACATGGCCCGCTGCATCCGCGCCGAGGCGCTCGGCGAGCCGCGGCCCGTGATCGAGGCGGCCGGAGGCGCGGCATGACCCGTCCGCTCGTCGACGTCGTCGGCCTCGAGACGCACTTTCCCGTGCGGGCCGGGCTGTTGCGCCGTGTCGTGGGCGGCGTGCAGGCGGTGGACGGCGTCAGCTTCTCGATCGGCCGCGGCCGTACGCTCGGCCTGGTCGGCGAGAGCGGCTGCGGCAAGACGACCGTGGGCCGCAGCTTGCTGCGGCTCGTGGAGCCGACCCGTGGCCAGGTCTTCTTCGACGGCCGCGACGTGCGGGCCGCCGGCGGCGGCGAACTCCGGGCGTTGCGGCGGAGGATGCAGATCGTCTTCCAGGATCCCTACGGCTCGCTCAATCCGCGGATGAAGGTTCGCTCGATCCTCGAGGAGGGGCTCGTCGTCCACCGCCTGGGCACGCCGCGGGAGCGGCTCGAGCGAATGAGTCGTGCGCTCGCCCGCACGGGCCTGCCGGCCTCGGCCCTCGACCGCTATCCGCACGAGTTCTCGGGGGGGCAACGGCAGCGGATCGCCATCGCGCGGGCGATCGTGATCGAGCCCGACTTCGTGGTGCTCGACGAGCCGGTGTCGGCGCTCGACGTCTCGATCCAGGCGCAGGTGGTGAACCTGCTCGTGGAGCTGCGGGAGCAACTGGGGCTCACCTACCTCTTCGTGTCGCACGACCTGTCGGTGGTCGAGCACGTCTCCGACGACGTCGCGGTGATGTACCTGGGGCGGATCGTCGAGCAGGCGCCGGCGGCCGATCTCTACACGGCGCCGCTGCATCCCTACACGCAGGCCCTGTTTTCGGCGGTGCCGCGGGTCGATCCGGCCCGCCGCCGCCGCCGCATCGTCTTGACCGGCGACGTGCCGAGCCCGTCACGGCCGCCTTCCGGCTGCCGGTTCCATCCCCGTTGCCCACTGGCGGAGCCTCTCTGCCGCACGGTCGATCCCCCGGCGACCGTCGTCGCCGGACACGTCGTGCGGTGCCACGTCGCGGCTCGGGAGCTCGAGAAGAGCGGCGGCGTCGCGGCGGCCGCGGCCGGTATCGCCCGGGCGCTCGAGTGCGCCGCCGACGCGGGGATCGGCGCCGTCGGTGTGCCGCCGGTCGTGTAGACTTTTCGCACGGCGTGCCGCCGCCCGTGCGCGTCGAAGAGGAGCCCGCGCCGATGATCGTGCCCATCATGTCGATCGAGCGACGAGTCCCCGCGCATCCGGTCGGCGGCAGGATCGTGGCGGTCGTGGCGGCATTCTTGATCGTCCCCGTGGCGTCACCGGCACAGCAGCCGTCGACTTCGCGGGACGAGCTGATCCGCAAGTGGGATCTCGACCGCGACGGCAAGATCAGCGACGGGGAGGCGGAGGTCGCCCGGTCCCGCATGCGGCGGGCGCGATTGAACGCCGAACTCGGCGGCGCCGATCCGCTTTCCACCCGGCCGCGGGCCGGTGGCGAGGCGAGCAGTGGCGCCGAGGCGGCCGCTCGCCCGGAGCTTGGATCGAGTCCGGCCACCCGGCCGCTGGACGAGGACGGCGGGCTGATTCTCGTCCCCGGCACAGGAGACCGCGGCGGCCGCCCGCTCGGACTCCCTGACGAGCCGGCGCCAACGCCGCGGCGGGAGCGCGAGCCGCTGCCGGGCAATCGGGCGCCGACCGCGTCGCCGCCGATTCCGCAGGCTTCGGCCCGCAGCGGCCTGCCCGCACCGGCGGCTGCCACGCCGTCACGACCGGGGGCCGGTCTGCTCCCCGGCCGCGACGCTCCTCCGATCGGTCGCGACGAGCGGGCGCCCGGTACGGGCCGCGAACTCACGAGCCGGGCCCGCGTGCTTCCCGGCGGACCGCCGCCGGTCGATGCGCTCCGGCGGCAGCCGGTCCCTTCGCGGCCTGGCGTGATCGCCGGAGGCGCGGCCGCCGATGGCACGCGTTCCTCTCCGCCGGCGGTCCGGCCCGGCTACGGAGCACCCGTCCCCAACGACTTGAACGCCGGCCGGCTGCCAGCCGGATTGCCGCCATCGCGGGGCACTGCCTCGGGGCCCGCCGCCCCCATGAGCCGCATGGGCCCCGGCATGGGCCCCGGCATGGGGGCCGGCTCGGTCCCCGGCTTGCGACCCGAAGGGCAGGCGACACCGGCACGCAGGCCGCTGTCCGGCCCGCGGTCGACGGTGTCTTCGCCGCCGCCGCTACCGCCGCCGCCGCGTCCGGGAGGGCTGTCGCCCACGCCGCGATCGACCGCGGCGCCGCGGGTGTCGCGGCCGGCCGCAGAAAACGTCTATGGCCGCTGAGCGGCCAGCCCCGCCCGGCGGCCCCAAGCTGCCCGGGGGACTCGTCGGACCGGTCCTCGTGCTCGCCGACGCCGAGGCGATCCGCGGACTGGCGCCGGTCTGGGCGAAGGCCTTCGCCGCGGCCGGTCTGCAGTACCGCGTCCGCCTCGTGCGCGGTGGCGCGGGGCGGCGCGAAATCGACGCGCTGGCGAGTGAACTCGATCGGCAGGGCGCGCGCAGCTGCGCCGCGGCGGGCGCCGTCGGTGCCGTGGCCACGGCCCGGGCGGTCGCCATGTGCGCGGGCGTGCCCTGCGTCGTGCTCGACGATCGGGCGGCCGGAAGCGGTGACGGGTTGATTGAGTCAGCCTGCATCGAGCCCTAGAATCGTCGGCATTCGCGCCGGTTTGCCTCGTGCCACGGGAGTTTCCATGCCGTCTTTGTCCAGGTGCCCCTTCGGCCGTCTCGTCTTCTGCCTCGCGGGCGCCGTCATGCTGGGGTGGTCGGTGTCCGGTCGGGCGGAGATCGCTCCGAGCGACGCCCTGCCTGCCGCGGCGGACAAGGTCTTCGTCTCGGGTGTGGAGGATGCGTTCGAGAAGGTGCGGGCGGCGGTGGAGAAGGCCAAGCAGGAGAGCGGTCGCGATTACCGTATCGTGGTCGTGGGCGACGCCGGTGGTGGCGACGCAGCGAATCGGCTGCTCGAGAGCCTGATCGAGCGGTGGCGGCGGGAGTCGGCGGAGGGCCGCAAGGCCGGCGGCCGCGCCGCGACGTTCGATCCGGCGCGGGACGTGACGATCGTGCTCGACGTCAAGGGACGGCAGATCGTCATGAAGGCGCCCTGGGGGCTCGAGGTGTCGAGCGGTCTCGACCCGGCCACCATCAAGACCGAGCTCATCGACAAGGTCTTCGTGCCGAGAGCCAAGGATCGGCAACTGGACGAGGGGCTCGCCGATCTCGTGGCGGCGACCGAACGCTGGGTGAAGGCCAAGGCCGATCGCAAGCGCGAGCGGGAGGAGGCCACGCGCGTGTTCCGCACGCGGACGCTGCCACTGGGGCTCGCTTCGCTCGTCGGCCTCGGCGCGTTGACGACGCTGGTCGTGCAACGGACCCGCAACCGGCGGCGGCTCGCCGCGGCGCGGCACAAGCTCGCCGCCTTCAAGAGCGAGGTGGTGGCGCTGTCGGACCTGCTCGACGGCCAGCAGGAGCGGCATCGCATGCTTCCCCACAGCGACCCCGACTTCCAGACGCCTATGGAGGGGCAGACGCGGGCGGCTTACGACAACGTGCAGGGCGCCTTGCGGCGGTATCGGGAGCGGTGGCTCGG
This sequence comes from Planctomycetota bacterium, assembly GCA_046046235.1. Taxonomy (GTDB): domain Bacteria; phylum Planctomycetota; class Planctomycetia; order Pirellulales; family UBA1268; genus CAMCQY01. The sequence continues at coordinate 5,110 of JBJOKF010000223.1, forward strand.
GCTGATGGACGTCTGGGAGCAGGCGGAGGCGCGGATCGCCAAGGAAACGTTCTTCGGCACCGCCGATGCCGATGCCGCGATCAAGCTGCTCGATTCCGCGGAGGCGCGGCCCCCGCTGGCCGACGTGGCCGGCGAATGCAGCGCCCCGCTCGACGTGCTCGAGCAGGCGCATGAGAAAGCGCGGGCCTTGGCCGGCGAGCTCGAGACGGCACTGGCCGACACGAGCAAGCGCATCGACGGGTTGGCCGGTCGCGGCCGCTCGAACGCGGCGTTTCAGGGGCCGCTTGCCGACGCCGCCCGGGGGCTGGAACTGGCGGGGCGGAGCCTCGAGGCCGATCCGGTGGCGGCCCGCGGCCGGCTCGAGGAGATCACGGCGGCGCTCGGCCGCACCGTGGAGCGGCTGGAGGGTGTCGAGTCGGTCGACGACCGTCGTGCGAAGGCCGCTGCGGCCGCCGACGAGATCGCGCACCGCATCCGGAGCAAGCGGGCCGAGGGCTGGCTCCTGTCCGAGCCGGGTGCCGATCCCGACGCACTCGTCGCCGCGGCCCGGCGCGAGGAGGGGCTCGCCGCGCAGCTGCTCGACGCCGGCGAGACCACGGCGGCCCAGGAGCACGTGGAACGGGCCGAGAAGGCCAATGCCGAGGCGCTGGCGCTGCTCGAGAGCATCGCGGCGGCGAAGGCGAAGGTGGACGATCTGCTGCCGGCATGCGCCGCCCGGCTCGAAGCCCTCGCCGCCCGGCGCAGCCAGGCAGTGCGCGGTTTGGAGCAGATTTCGGCCGCCTATGCCGAGACGGCCTGGGGCGACGTGGCCGACAATGTGGCGAAAGCGGACGAGGGGCTCGCGCGGGTGCGCACGCTGCTTGCCGAGGCACAGGCGGCGCACGACCATTCGCGACAGCACTACTTCCGGGCTCTCGCCCTGGTCGAGGAGGCGGTGCGGCAGGAGGATTGGATCGAGGGACTCTACGCGGCGATCGGTGATCGACGGGCTGAACTCGACGGGTTGCGGGCGAGCCTGCCGGGACGTCATGAGGCGGTGCGGTCGCGGGTCGCCGGGCTCGCCGCCGGGCTCGAGCGGCAGCGGACCGACCGGATGCGGGCCAACGAGCGGGCCCGTGAGGCGGGCCGACTCCTGGAGGTGGCCGAGCGGGGCTTCCAGGCGCAGCGGCCCGACTTGCGGCAGGTGGGCCAGGTGCTCGAGGCGGCCGACACGGCGGCGGCGCGGGGCGAGGAACTCGCCGCGGAGGACGAGCGGCTGGCGCGGCAGGCCTTCTCAGACCTGGAGGAGACCGACGGGCTGATCCGGCGCGTGGCGGCGTGGTACGGCGAAGGCGTCTCTCCCGACGTGCAGCCGGCCACGGCCGCGCTCGAGTCGGCCAAAGCGCTGCTGTCACGTCAGCGGTACGAGGACTCGCTCAAGACTGCGGCCGAAGCGGCCCGGCTGGCGCGGGAATCGTACGCCTCGGCCACGGCCGAGGCGGAGCGGCGGCGGCGCCGCCGCCTCGCCCAGATTCAACAGCGGCAGATGGAGGACTCGTTCGCCCGCATGTCGCGGGGCTTCGGGCCGTGGGTGATCACGCTGCCCGGGGGCACCTTCAGCGGCCCCGACCCATGGCGCACGGTGCACGGTCCGACCGTGTCGTCAGGCCCGTCGCGAACGGCCGGCGGGGGCTGGTCGAGCAACACCGCCCAGGGCAGTTGGTGAAGGCCGGAGGCGGCGTGGCACCGGGGCAGTCAGCGGATTTCGATCGGTTCGACGTCGAGCCGGCCGACCTCGAGCACCGGCGCGCGGGCGGCCGACTCGAGCGACCGCTCCATCTCCTCGACCCGCTGCCGAACCGCCTGCGGGATGAGGCTGCGCTGTTCCGGGGTCTCGATGGCATCGTTGAAGACGATGCGACCGCGGGGATCGAGCACGACCAGCCGCGTCTCGTTGCCCCGGGAAACCTTGATCTGGTAGTCGGGATCCTGGCGGAGCAGCACCTCGTCGGCCGGCTGCCCGGGGGCGGCCGCCAGAGATGCCGCCGGCGTCGCGGCCGAGGTCTTCGTGATCGTCTGTCCCGGCTGCTGTCCCGCCTGGGCCAACGCCAGAGCCGACGCCGGGGTTCGCAGGCGGCTCGCGGTGGCGGGCTTGGCGGCCGTCTGCTGCACCGTCTGCGGCTCGCGCGGGGCGAGGGGTAGGGTAGGCCTGACAGGGGCAGGGGGCGGCACGGCGGTGCGCGTCGCGACGGCCTGCTCGGACCTGCCGAGCGGGATGGTCACCTTCGCTCCGCCGCGGAGGACCGTGCACTGCGGCACACTGCGGCCATCCGAGGCCTCGAGCAGCGCCGTAAGCTGCTCCGGGAGGAGGAGCATCTGGTCGTCGAGCAGCACGAGCACGTCGTGCCGCTTGAAGCCCGCCTTCTCCGCGACCGATCCGGCGACGACGTCTTCGACGACGAGGCCCGCACCGCGGCCGAGCGCCAGCTGCTGACGAAGCACCTCCGATGCGCGCGACAGCTGCAGACCGAGCGTGTCGGGCGACCGTGACGCGGCCGCCATCTCGCCCACGGGCTGGATATGGGATTTCCGTGCGGTGGGCGGATCGCTCGGAGAGCGGTCGGTGGATTCGACCGCTGAAACCATGCCCGGGCCCGTCCAGAGCACGGTCAGAACGACGAGGAGCCGGGGCGACGACATCATGGATGCGGGCCTGAAGGCGATCATGATCGGGTCGGCGAGAGGGGGCGGAAATGTCCGGACCACCGGACGTGTCGGAGGTTGTGACGATTTTCCCGATGTGTCGCCAGACGACCTTTTGGAACGGCATGGCGGTGGACCCAATGCCGCACGGGCTGGGCAAGCTGCGGAAGGGGCGGGCTTCGCCGCGGGTCGGTAGGGCGGAGGGAGTCGGTAGTCCATCCCCGAAGAACGGGCCGTAGCGATCGTTCGTGTGCCGCAGAAACGGCCGGCGTCGATACACGCTCTGCGGTGTCACGCGGTCGATTCGGGGGAGGAAGAGTCATGCAGAAGCGTTTCTGTGCCACGATCATCGGGATGTGCCTGGGGCTGGTGGCCGCCTCGGCCGGGATGGGGCGGACGGCGGCCGACGAGACGCCGCCACCCGCCACCGCGACTCCGGCGACCGTGGAGCAGCAGGCCGTCGCGCCGCAGGCGAACGCCACGAAGTCCGGGACGACCGTCAAGAACGTGCCCGGTCAGACCGCTCGTCCCGCGGGAAAGGCGACCACGCCCCAGCCGAAGAAGCCGGTGCTCCTGCCGGGGACCGGGTCGCTCGTGAAGGGCGTCGGGGACGACTTCGAGGATGAGAACTGGCGGTGGAACTACAACCACCCCAAAAGTTCCGAGGAGCAGGACAAGCGGATGCGGAGCCCGCTGGGGAGGAGCGTCAACGGCCGTTGGTTCGAGGGACCCAAGCGGGGCACTCCCGACGTCGTGAAGCGGGTCGAACTCCCTGCTCCGGGCCTGGAGGGGAGCACGTACGGGCTCCTCATCGCCTCGCTCCATGCCGGTGTCCCGGGCCGCACCTCCTACCAGATGCAGCAGGACGACCTGATCTACAACATGCAGAAGGTCACCGGCCGCGGGATCTCGGTGGCGGACAGCCCGAGCGTCGTGACGCGTGTCTACATGCCGCCCTTCGAGCAATGGGAAAAGCGCCCCGGACCGACGTTCGGCTTCCGTGCCGGCTGCTACACCCACGCGATCATCACGGGTGAGGATCATCCCGACAAGGGTCGCTTCGGCCTCGAGGAATATTGGCCCGGCATGTTCGTCTGCTTCGAGCCGGCCAACGCCAAGAAGAAGACCGAGAACTCCGCCTACATCCGCGTTCGCGGCGGCCGTAACGGCGGCGAGATCCGCGGGCCGAAGATCGCCGAGACCGGCTGGTGGACGCTCGGGCTCTCCTTCTCGCCGGACGGCATGGTGCACTACTTCGCCAGCCCCGGCGTGGACGACCTGACCATGGACGACCACATCACGTCGCAGTATCCCTACGGCTATCGCACCGAGCACCTGAAGACGTTCTTCTACAACGTCTGCACCCAGGACGACGGCAAGACCTGGAGCACACCTTGGGTGATCGACGACCCGAAGGTCTATTTCATCAAGCGGCAGGTCGCCACGACGAAGGCGTCCACGAACCGCTGATCCCCGACCGCGAAGCTCTCGGCTGCAAACGGAGGCATCGCAAAACCGTCAGGGAAGCGTGCCCGTCGTGCGGGCCGTGCGGAGGTAGTCGCAGGCCGGAGGGAGCAGGTCGCTCAGTCGATCGGAACCGGCGGAGCAGGTGAGTTCGTCAGGACCCGCCGGCGTGAGCGAGTGCAGGCAGTCGTCTCCGGAACCCGTGTCGAACCGAACGGTCCAGGTCTGGCCGTCGCGCGACCACGAGCCTTCCGCGGAGCGACCGTCGGAGGAGAAGAGCCAGGAGCGGATCTCCCGTCGGTTCTCGTCCCAGCCGATGATCTCGGTGAGTTCGCGACTGGCGACGCTGCCCGCCGCTGGCAGGAGGCCGGGGATGCGGGCGTCGCCGGGCTGCGGCCGCGCGGCCGGGCCGGGATCGCTCGTGATCAGGTGGTGCCGGATGAGGAATGCCTTGTTCGGCGCCCAGCCGCACTGCATGCTCGCCGTGATGCCCTCGCTCGCGTCTTCCCAGGCACCCACGAGCCACTCGAGCGCATCAAGCGGCCGTTCGGTCGAGGGACTGGAGAACTGCTCGATCGGGACGGTCGATTCCCGCACCGTGTCGAGCACCCACCCGCCGTCCTGACGCACGACGACGGCCGAGAACCGGCTGGCCGAAGGGGGCGCGTCCGTAAAGGCGATCCGTGACACGCCATCGACAACGGCGACGTCGTCGCGCAGCTGCCGGATCGATTGGAGATCGATGTCGATCGTCGCCCCGGCGTCCTCTTCGAAGAGCGTCGCGAAGACCTTGCGCACGGCCTCACGGCCCGCGGTGGTCGCGCCCGAGTCGAGGTCGACGCTTTCGCCCGCCTCGCTCCAGTGAGCCGCGAGCGCCGCCGGATCGTGCTGGTTGAAGGCCCGCAGGTAGCTGGCGATGAGATCGCGGATGCCCGCCGTATCCCGGCTCGAGACGCCGGCCGCCGGGGAAACCCATCGCGGCCTCTTGTCGGTCGGGGCCGACCGGGTGGTGTCGGCAGCCGCCGGCACCGCGGTGGCAAGTCGGAAAGGTTTCGCTCTGGAGATCACTTCGGGAATGGGCCCGGCGGCTCGTCGAACGGGCGCGGTGGGCTGCGATCTGCTGTCGGCCGCCGCCGACACGGCGGGCCGACTGGAGAGGCCTGTCTCCACGGGGCGGGAGGAACAGCCGACCGCCAGAAGACCGCCGCAGGCGCAGGCGACGATTGTCGACGTGGAGAAGCGGTTCATGACGAGTCCTCCTTGACGGGCATGAAACAGGCGGGCCGAGTGATCAAAGCACCGCACAAGCCTACCGCGGAGGGGCTTTTCCGCCCAGGCTCGTCCGGGGTTGCCCGTGCGGGCAGGCGGCCGTCAGTTCGCCGTGGCCGTGACGCCCGGGAAGTCGTCGGTGCGGAACGGCGTCAGCGGCAGGCCATCGCCGGAGTACATGTTGCACACCGGGTTGTCCGCCCAGGCGTATCGCACCGCCACGGGCTCGGTCACCGCCTCGCTCCAGACCTCGATCCGGCCGTCGTCGCGGATCACGGCCTTGGCGGGCACGAACGTGCGGTCGGCGCCGGCGATCGTGAAGCCGATCGGCTCGTTCACGTCGAACGGCCGCCAGGCGTTCTTCGACTTGGCGGACAGATGGTCGAAGGCCAGGACGATCTTCGAGCCCTCCTTCTCCATCGACTGGTAGAGCGGGCTGCGGGCCGTGATGTTGGGAACCTTGTAGGTCTGCGACAGCGCCCAGCGGGCCAACCGCTTGGCGACGTCCTGCTTGTTCTTCGGATGGATGTCCTTGCCCTCGCCGATGTCGATGATCACCGCCTCGCCCGTGTTGGGCAGGGCCTTCATGGTCATCGTCTGCGCCTCGCGAAGCTCGGCCCAATCGCTCTCCGCCGGCTCCGGCCTCTCGCCTCTGAAGTCGGCGAGTTGCACCCAATAGAACGGGAAGTCGCCCAGGCCCCACTCCTCCCGCCAGGACTTGATCATGAAGGGGAACAGCTCGCGGTACTGGTAGGCGCGGCCGGCGTTCGACTCGCCCTGGTACCAGATCGCGCCGCGGATCCCGTAGCCGACGCTCGGCGTGAGGACGCCCGAGTGGATGTTGCCCGGACGGGCGTTGCCCTTCATGCGGCCGTCCGGATGCTGCCGCGGATCGGGCTTGCCAGCGGGCTCCGGCTTGCCCTCATCCTTGGCCTGCTTCGCGGCGGCGGTCCAGTCGGCCAGTTTCTTTTCGAAGGCGGCCTTCACCGTGTCGTAGTTGGCCTCCTCCTTCTGCCACTTCTCGTGCAGCACCTTGAGCGTGGGGTGCGTTGCGAGCTTGTCTCGCTTGACCCACGCCTCGGCGGCGCTGCCGCCCCAGGCATTGTCGATCAGTCCCACCGGCACGCCGAGCGTCTGGTGCAACTGCCGGCCGAAGAAGTAGCCGACCGCCGAGAACTCGCCCACGGTTTCCGGCGAGCAGGCGGCCCATTTCCCGTTGAAGGTCCACTGCGGCTCCTGCGTGCCCACCTGAGGCACCGAGACGAAGCGGATGTTTGGGAACTTCGCGGCGGCCTTCTCCAGGTCGGCGTCGTTGGCCTGGTTGACGCTCCACTGCATGTTCGACTGGCCGGAGCAGACCCAGACCTCGCCGATGAGCACGTCGTTGTAAGTGACGGTGTTCTTACCCTTGACGGTGAGCGTGTGCGGGCCGCCGTACTCCTGCACGGGATCGAGAAACACGTGCCAGGTGCCGTCGGCCGCGGCGGTCGTGGACTTCGACTGCGAGCCGAGCGTCACCGTGACCGCTTCGCCCGGATCGGCCTTGCCCCAGACTTTGTTCTTGATGCCGTGCTGGAGCACCATGTGGTCGCCGAACATGTTGTTGAGCTGCACGTCGGAGCGTGCGGGCCGCCCGAGCGGGCACAGCAGGGCGACGAGCGCGAGGGCAGCGAGGCGAGAGAGACGCATGGGAGAAGCTCCTGCGGAGGGCCGAATCGGCGACGAGGACACGGGCGAAGACCGCGGTCGATGCGGGCGCGGGAATGCCCGCCGCCGATCCACAGAATATCGACGCGTCGGCCGGTTGTGAATGCGGCGGAGTGGCCCGGGCACCCGCGGACGCTTGCGGGCGGCACCGCCGGAGCCGAGGATGACCGCGGAAAGACCGTATCCCGGTCGCTCGCCTGCCCCGACGCTGGGCGGTGCGGCACGCCCGTGCAACAAGGAGCCTGAGGATGGAGATCCACTCGAACAACGATCGAGCGGGGGACCGGCGCGCGACCGCCTCCGGCGGTGGCCTCCTGCTCCCGGTGGCGGCATTGGCCACGCTGATCGGCGCCGTGGTCTGGTACGGACTGACGCCCGCGCCGCCGGCAAGTTCTCGGGCGGTCGCGCCGCCGGTCGCTTCCGTGCCGTCGGTGGAGGCGATCCGGCCGACGGCAGGGGCCGCCGCCGCGGCCGTCGCGGCCGACCCGCTGCCGAGTTGGAGCGACGGCCCGACCAAGCAGGCCATTTTGGAGTTCGTCGATGCGGTCAGTCGGCCGGAAAGCGACGCGTTCGTGCCGGTGCCGGAACGGGTGGCCGTCTTCGACAACGACGGCACGCTCGTCTGCGAGAAGCCGATCGCCCACGGCATGTTCCTGGTGGACCGCGTCCGCGACCGCGCGGAGCGTGAACCGGACATCGCCCACGAGGAGCCGTTCGCCACGCTGCTGACGGGCGACATCGAGTTCGTGCGGCGGTTGGGCAAGAAGTACATGCTCGACGCCACCTGCGCCGCCCTGGCCGGTGAGCCCGAGGAGCGGCTCGAGGGGGCGGCCCGCAGGTTTCTCGACGAGGCGCGGCATCCGGTGTTCGACGTCCCCTACGGCGACGTCACCTACCAGCCGATGAAGGAGCTGATCGCGCTCTTGCGCAGCCGCGACTTTTCGATCTGGATCTGCTCCGGCAGCGGCGTCCACTTCATGCGGCCGGCGGCGGAGGCCTGGTACGGGATCGGCCCCGAGCACGTGATCGCGTCGCGCCCGGTGGCCGACATCCGCGAAGCCGACATCGCGGCCGCGGGCTCCGAGGGCGCGACGAAGCGGCTGGAACTGGTGACGTTGCCGCAGTTGCACATCCTCAACGACGAGGCCCGTAAGCCTGTCAGCATCGCCGAGCACATCGGCCGTCGGCCGATCTTCGCCGCGGGCAACGTGGGCACGACCGGCGACATCGAGATGCTGCGGTGGTCGCAGTCTGGCGCTCGGCGCAGCCTGCAGCTGCTCGTGTTGCACGACGACGCCGACCGTGAGATGGCCTACGGCGAGCCGTCGAACGATTCGCTCGAGGCGGCGGAGCGGTACGGCTGGACGGTGGTGCGGATGGCGCAGGATTGGCGGCGGATCTTCGCGCGGCCGTTGGAGAAGAGGAAGGAGGAGGCGGCGGCCGTGGCCGTTGTCTCCGCTCCGCCGTCCGCGGCGGCCCCCGCCCCACCGCAGGCGGCGGCCGACCCGAGCCGCTGGGAGGAGCAGGTCGCGGCGATCGAGCGGGCTGATCGCGAGCATCCCCCGGCTCCCGGGGGCGTGGTCTTCATCGGCTCATCGAATATCCGCATGTGGACGACTCTCGCGGAGGACTTCGCGGGCCTCGGGGCGGTGAACCGGGGCGTGGGCGGCGCGCGGCTGACGGAACTGCCGGCGCTGGCCGCCCGCCTCGTGGCGGCCGCTCGACCTGCGGCCGTCGTCGTTTCGGCCGGCACGAACGACATCGCCGCGGGGGCGACACCGGAGGAACTGCGTGGTGCCTTCGCGGAACTCGTCGCCCGGTTGCGCGAGGCGGTGCCGGGTGTGCGCATCGCCTTCCTGGCGATCGCGCCAAGCCAACTCCGATGGGATCAGAGGGAGCGGCAGCAGGCGGCGAACGCTGTCGTGAGAGAGTTCATTGCGGCACAAGGGGCTGAATCCGGCCTCGCCTACTTCGACGCCAACGCGGCGTTTTTGGATGCCGAGGGGCGGCCGGCCGTCGAGTGCTTTCTCGACGATCGGCAGCATCCCAGCACGATCGGAAACGCCCGCCGTGCGGCCATGCTGCGGCCGCTGATCGAGGAGTTCGTCCGCTGAGGCGACGAGTGGGGGGAGCTTCGACGCCAGCGACCGGAGCGGCAGGGGGCAGTCCGGCGTGGGGGCGAGATCTCGCCCAAATGTCCGGGATTTGAGTGTTTTTCCGCAGTCGCGAGGCCGGTCGCGGTGGTGTTCCAGAGGACTGGTTCCCCCCATTTTTTTGGGGAATCCGTGGGCGACGCCCATGGCCCGGGGAAATCGGCGATTTTCCGCCGACCGGCCCCTTGCACGGCGGATTAGTCAACGTAATCTATCCAACTTACCAGGCGGCCGAGGCGTTTCGGTCGTCGCAAGAGAAAGGTCTCTTCGACCGACCGGAACCCGGGCGCGTTCGAGAACAACCTGTTCTAGTTTTCTCCCTGTTCCTTCCCCTAGTTCCTTTTGGAGGTTTGCGTGATTCGCAAAGTTCTGTCGATCCTCCTCCCGGCGGTCGCCGTCGTCGCGATGTGCACGAGCACGTTCGCGGCCGATTGCGGCA
>JBJOKF010000008.1:0-32793 GCA_046046235.1 Planctomycetota bacterium
ACCGGCGGCCGGCCGTCGTGGCGATCGCCGCGGGCGTGGCCACGGCCGTCGGCGGCGGCACGCCGTCGGGGCTTTGCCCGCGAGGCATTCGCGACCAGTCGGTGGATGCGTTCGAGGCCAGGGCCACGCTCGCCGGCGGCGCCGGGCAGCCGAGCTTCACCCACTCGAGCCAGGTGTGCTGGAGTTGCGGCACGCTCGTCACGCCGTAGTGCTTGGCCAGCGCGCCGGACCAGTCGTCGGCGACGAGACCGTCGCCCACGAAGGCCACGTACTTGTGCCGGCCGCCGCGCTCGATCAGGTAGCGGGCGAGCGAGTAGCCCTGCGAGTAGAGCGGCAGCACGTCGGCCGGATACTCCCGCATGGCGAACATCTGCGGGAAGGCGATGCCACGGCCCGTCGTCAGGAACTCGATGAGCAGCCGGTGCTGCCGGGCCCGCTCGACGGGGTGCTCGACGGTCGTGCAGGCGCCCTCGTCGGCCCAGCGGGGCAGCGGCCGGCGGAAGTGGCTGGCGAAAATGGTGTGCGTGATCTCGTGCGGCAGGACGGAGTCGAGGATCCTCTGCTCGCTGCCCTGGATCGTCATCGTCCAGTTGAACACCTCGCCCTTGTCGAAGACGAAGCTCGTCGCCCCGCCGGCACCCAGGTTCGGCGCCACCTGCGCCTGGATCGGGCAGGGACGGCTCCAGCGCGGCAGGGGCTGACCGGTCCATTCGATCGAGAGGTCGTGGCGATACTGTTCGGCGGCGTCGCCGATCCGCCGGGCCAGCGTCTCGGTCGGGGCGTCGACGATGAAGTTGGCCGTGCGATACCCCGCCGCGGGCGCTTGGGGCGCGAGGCAGACGCCGAGCAGGACCAGGCCGAGCACACTCCAGACAACGCGGCGGTCCGGGGCCCGCCCACCGACCAAGCTTCCAACCTGCATACCCGACGACCTCCCTGCATTCCGACAATCGCGGCGCCCTCGCCAACATGCGGCCGGATCCGTCCGACGGCATGGCTCCCGCCCGGCTGATTCCCCCCGGAATGCCGGACACGCGGCTGCTTGAGCCCACGAGCGGGGCGGACACTAGCGGCGGCCGCGGCCGGGGTGCCAGAGCGTTTTTTCGTTGCCCGCCCTGCCCCGCTTTCCACGCCGGCGGCCTAATCAACGCCGGCGGACGACCCGTTCGAAGCGGGAGGCGGCAGAAAGATCGTGGTCGCCGCGGCCGCGTCGATTCGTTGCGGCGGCGCGACATCGGGCTCCCGTCGCGGCCACCAGCCGCGGGCCCCCAGCGCACCGCCGGCCAAGAGCAGCAGGACGCCCGGCCACGCCGGCACGAGCGCCGCCAGCCAGGCCATCCCGGCGGCCGCGGCCGCCGCTCCAGCCAGCGGCGACGCCGCCCGAAAACGGCCCCCCCAGCCGCGCCGCCAGGCCAGCCAGGCCACGGCTCCACAGGCGACCAGCATGAGCGTCGCGATCGCGCGGCCGCGGACCGACCCGTCCCGCGGCCGCACCGCGCGAATCAAGAGCCTGCCCTCCGCTCCATTCCCGGCGGCGGCCGCGACGATCGTCACCGGAGGGGAGCGAGGATCTCGAGTCTCCGCCATCGTCCAGGCACGGCTCCAGGCTTCGTCGACAGACGGCGGGCCGCCGGCCGTCCGCCCACGCGCGAACCGCCGCAGCCGCTCCGGCTCCCCGCTCGTCATCCGCTGCGCCGCCAGTTCGAAGTCTTCGAGGAGCCGTTCACCCGCGGCGTCTCGTTCCCCGGCGAGCACTTCCGCGGAGACGATCCGCGCCGGTGCCGCCACCCGCAGCGCGATGGCGGACGGCGGCAGCAGCGTCCACAGCAGCCGTCGGCACGGCAGGCCGACGACCACCGGCGCGGAGAGTTCGAGCGGTTCGCCGTCGAGCAGGCGGCGGCCCGGTTCACCGGCGAAGAACTCGCCGGCGAACAGCACCACCAGCCGGCGAGGCCAGCCGGCATCGAGCAGCGGCACCGACCAGACGTTGTCCGAGCCGGACTCGGCCAGGATGCCGTCGGCGGGCCGACCGTCGACGACCGCATCGTACAGCCGCCACGACCGCGGCAGCATGACCCGCACGACATCCTCGGTCGCCACGAGATCGAAGGCGGCGAGCCCCCAGGCGCGACCGCGGTCGTCGATCACCAGCCGGATGTCGGCGAGTTCGACCCGCGCCTCCCGGCGAGGCGACTGCCCGGTGGCGGTGGCGTTCGACGGATCCGCCGTCGCGGCATCCGCGTCGGCCGGTTCGTCAACGCCCGCATCCGCCGCGGCCCCGGGAGGCGCCGCCTCGAGGACGTAGTCGGGGGGCACGTCGCCCGCGACGAGAGCGATCTGCCCGGCGGTGCCCCGCCGGCCCCGCTCGACCGTCGGTGCGGTGTCGCCCTCCGGGGGCAGCATCTCGACCCGCTGGGCGGCTTCCGTGCGCCAGTCCACGAGCGTGCGACCGCCGTCGGCGAGTTGCACCCGCAGGCAGGGCAGCGGGCCGCGACGCGGCGGCCGCGCTGGCACGCGGGCTGCGACCTCGAGCCGGAACCGGCCGGCCCGCGGCTGTTGCACGACGACCTCGACCGTCGTCGGGGCCGTTCGTCTCCAGCGGGTGTCGACGGCGTCGCGGTCGGCCGTGTCGGGCTCGAGCAGGTCGTCCTCGAAGAGCGCCACCCGATCGACGACGCACGCGGCCGGCACCTCGAGCGGAATCACCGCCAGCGCCGCGGCGCTCGCATCGAGCCGCGCGTCGAGTTCGAGCCGCACCTGATCGGCGGCGAAGACGAGCGACTCCCGCTGCGAGCCGCGCAGCTCCTGCCGGCGCCGCTCCGACTGCAGCCGCGCCCGCGGATATGGCGTTGACATGCCGTCGGCCGTCGGGCCGCGGCGCGGGTCGGGCCGCACCGCTTCGCCGCGCCAGAATCGCGTCTCGAACGACGACTCGCCTTCGGGCACGGAGGTGTGCGCGAGGCCCGGCGGCAGATCGATCCGGACCGCCAGGCTCGGGCTGGCGGCGAACCGCACGACGCGGGAATCGACCGCCGCGTTCTCCACCCACGCGCCGGGAACCTCGAACACGCCCACCGCATCCACCAGCGGCATGCGGAAGGGCATCTCGAAGCGGAACCGGCCCGGCTTGGGCTGGCGGCGGTCGACCTGGTAGCGACCTCCTCCCAGACCGTGGATGGTCACGTCCCCCGCGGCCGGAACACGACCGTCGCCCGTGGCGCCGACCTCCCCGATCCACTCGAGCCCGGGATCGGCCTGCACGACGCAGCCCGGCAGGCTGGCGGCGCCGGCGTCGACCTCGAAGACGGCGTCGACCCGGCATGCGTCGAGCGCCCAGAAGACGTCGTTGCGGCTCTCCGCCAGCGGCGGCGCGGCGACCAGGCCGCCGCGGCCCGTGAGCGACCGCCGCACCCGAACCTGCCGCGCCAGCGGCAACTCGTAGCGGGCCGTGCCGGCGTCTTCCGACAGCGGCATGACCGTCGTGAACGCTCCCACGGCGGCGGCGGTGTCGCAATCGACGAGCACCGCGGCGTCGGCTGCGGGAAGCTCGAGGATCGCGGTGGCCGCCGGCGGCACCGCCAGCAGCACCGTCTCGACGTCGCCTGCGCGCCGGCCCTCCGGCGCGAGGTCGACGGTGATCAGATGCCTCCCGGGCTCCGTGCAGGCGACGCGCAGCCGACCTTCGTCCGTGGGGGCACGGCCGGTCGCGGTCACACCGTCGATCCGCAGCGTCCCCGGCATGAAGCGGGCGCCGCCCGCGGGCTGCTCGAGCGCAAGCTCCCCACCGGCGTCGGCGTCGACTTCGAGCGCCAGCCGCCAGGCGGCCCAAACCGCGTCGCCGCGCGGCACATCCGCGGCCGTCACCGTCACTGCGAGCACGCGCAGGGTCGCTGACCGGCTTTCCTCGCCGCGGACGATGGCGCGAAACAGCGCCTGCGGCACGAGCACGGTGGCGTCGTTCGCGCCGCCGCCGTCGGGCGGGGCGATGAAGACCTTCAGCGGCCGTTCCGCAGCCGCGACCGGCGGTTCGTCCGCCCGCGCCGGGGAACCGGCTGCTGCGCCGACAGCCAACGCGACGATCACCCGTGCCGCCGCCCCGCGCGCGAAGGGCCAACACCGCGGTCGCACGCCGGCCCAAGAGGCGATGGCCGCGGCGACCGTCGCCCACCAGGCCGCCCGGGCCATGAGATCGAATGGCGCAGCGGCCCAGAGCGCGGTCACGCCGGCGACGAGGCAGGCCACGAGCGCCGCCCAGCCGCCGGCGGCTCCCAGCCAGAGCGTCCCTGCGCCCACGACGATCCCGAGCACCGCCGCACACGTGGCAACCGCCCGTGTCCGGGCGATGAGCGCGGACGCCGGACCAGCGCCTCCCGCGGGCACCAAGCGGCACGCCCGCCAGCCGTCGGCGGCGCTCGCGCCGCCCGCGGCCACGGCGTCCGCCCGCGGAGACCGAAGGCCGGCGCCGAGCAGACGGTTCGTCCATCCCGCGTCCTCGCGATCGTCGACGAGCCGCATGGCTGCGCCGACGAGGGCGAGTTCCAGTTCGGGCGGGAGCATCAGCAGCCAGTCGCGGTCGAGAACGGGCAGATCGACGGCCACCGTCGGGGCCTCGACCCGCCAGCCAGGCCAGGCGGCCGCCGGCATCCACCACGGGCTGCGGGCGCGCTCGGTGACCGATCGCACGACGAGCGCGATCCGCGTGCGGCCCACCGGCAAGACGACCTTCAACTCGCCGCCGGCCGCGGCCCGGTCGCCCGGCGACAGTCGCTCGCCGTCAAGCAGGACCGACTGGACCTGCCGGCCGGGCGGCAGGCTGATCGACAGGCTGTCGCGACCATGGTTCTCGATCTCGAACCGCGTCTCGTGCTCGGTCCTGCCGGACGCATGGCACCATGATTCCGTCCGTTCCCGCCACGCCCAGGCCCGCGCGTCGCCGGTGGCCGGCACCAGTTCCGCGGCCGGTTCGCCCGCTCCGTCGGCGGTCGTGGGCCCGTAGGAAAACTCCGCGATCGTGGAGGCGTCGACCCGCCCGGCCCCCGGCTCCGGCGGCAGTTCGCCCAGCCTCCGGTTGATCAGTCGCGGCCTGACGCGCCCCCCGCTCCGGACGACGACCTGGCCGGAAGCGGATGTCGATCCCTCGACCCACGCCAGCGGCACCGGCACGGGCCGGGTGAACGGCACGGTGCGGTGGCCGCGAATCGTGATCGGCCCCCGGGCGGCGGGGCTCAGTTCCAAGAGCCATCGGTCTCCTCCGCCCGCTCCGCGACGTTCCGTCGCCTCCAGCCGCCTCGGCGTCACCGTGCCGACGGCCGGCGGCAGCAGCGACCACTCCATGAGATCATCCACCGGCTCGGAAAAGTGGACGACGATCGAATCCAGATCGGCCGCGGTCGGCTCGCACTCGAACGTGAACGATTCGACCAGCCTGTCGTCACGAACCGTCAGCCGCACCTGGACGCGGGCGTCGAGCGGCGGCCGCCGCCGGACGAGCCGCGCGGTCGCCGACGCGGCGCCGACGCCGGCCGGAAGCCGTGCCCGTACGGCTCCCTCCTCGAAGAGCGCCGCGAGGCGGCCGTCGGTCTCCACGGTGCGGATGTCGGTGAAGCTCCCGGACGCAGCGGCCGCTTCCGGCGCGCCGACGGTCTGGTCGGCGTCGACTTCGAGCGTCGACTCCGGGCTCATGCGCAGATCGAGCAGCGTCCCCCGGTCCGTCTCGCCATCCAGCCGCAGCATGTCGAGATCACCCGTCGCGAAGACTTCCCCGAGCGCCAGCCCCGTCCGATGGCCGGTGATTCGCAAGGTCAGGCCGCGGTCGGGAGTGGCGGCGGCCGCCAGTCCGATCCGCAGCACGTCCCCCGCGGCGTCTCGCTGGACCCGCCAATCGAGGCCGGCCACCGGATCGTCAGGGCCGCGAACGGCTCCCGCGCCGGCGAGGTCGGCCGGCGCGGAAGGCGTGGTCGGCGCGAACTGCTCGACGGAGTCGATGAACCATCCGGGCGTCACCCGGGCGGTGATGTCGAAGGCCGCGCCGCGGAGGACGCGCACGTCACAGGCGGCGCGCCCCACGACGACGCCGGCTGCCAGGTCGACCGTCGTGACCCGGGCGACGTCGAGCACGGCGGTGCGGCCGGCCAGCGACAGCGTCACCGTGGCGAGCGGGGCCTGCTCCTCGATGAAGATCCGCGCCGGCTGCACCGCCAGGCCGGCCATCGCGGCCGGCCTGCGTCCCGCCGGGGCCTCGGCCTCCGGCGCGGTCCGGGACGCGTCGAACGTCTCCGGCAGCGGCCAGTGAGCCGCCACCTCGGGAGGCACGATCACGCCGTCCTGACAATGGATCGACTCGATGGCGTGCGCCGGATCGATCTCGAGCCTGATGCCACCGCCGGCCCAGGCCGCCACGGGCGGCCGCACCCGAGGCAGCGGCGCCGCCCCGAACGCGATGGGAGCGACGGCCGTGACGAGCACCTGGGCTCGCGTGCCGACGCTCGCCGTTGGAAGCAGGACCGTGAACGACCGCCCGTCGTCCGCGACCGTCCACGCGGCTGCCGGGCCCTCGCCCGCAACCGCCTGAGGGGAAACCACCGCATGGGTCACGATCATCTCGGGGCTCTTCTCGAGCCGCAGCCGTGTGTCGCTCCACGGCGCCGTCGGCCGCACCAGGACGTCGGACTGCACCTGCCGTCCAACGATCCGGAGGCTGCTCCAGGCGGTCACCGACGGTTCGGCCGTCTCTCGGTCGCAGACGATCTCCACCATCTGCCGCGGGCCGGTCTCGACCTGCCAGCGCACGAGACCGGCAGCGGCGTCTCCCGCGCGTCGCAGGGGCCCCAGCCCCATGGCCACGGGCCGCAGGCCGGCAGGCAGGTCGAGGACGATCGTCGTGGCGAGCGCCGGGGCCAGCGGCAGCAGAAATCGGCGCGGTCCGGCCGCGGCGCCGACCGGCGGCACCCGAACGCGGCAGCTGTAGGTGCCGGACTGCGGCGCGGCCACGGCGAGGGTGCCGTCGCCGCGGCCATAGACCACGGCCTCCCCCTTGCCGGCGGCAGACTGCATCGTGCCCGCGCGCACGTCGATCGGCCCGAGAGACAGTTCCCGGGCGATGCCGGCCTCGGCCGTCCCGCCCACCTCGGCCACGAGCATGCCGGCGAGGCCGCCGTCCGCGGCAAGCTCCAGTTCGTAGCGGACGCCGGCGGCGATGGCGCGGCTCGCCGACGGCATGGCCGGCGCCGCAGCCGCGGTGATCCGCGCGATCCCCTCTTCGAACTCGCGGGCTGACATCGGGACATAGCGAGCCTCGCCCAGGGGCACGTCGGCCAGCCGACCGGCCGGCACGTGGACGCGCACGAACTCGATCGTCCCCGCCGCGGCGCCGGCATCGTCAGCGGCCGCCCGCGGCGGCTCATCCCCATGTGCGACGACGCCGCCGGCGACCACGACGAGACCGGCGAGCATGAGGCACCGGAGGCGTCGAAAAAGGCTCGGCCCGTTCGGGGCCGGCGTCCCCGGCACAAGGCCGGGACGCTGTTCCACGTCCGGACAGTCACGCGCGCCGCTCATGGTCCGAACCGTCCGACGGCCGTCGCATCGTCCACCCGGGATGACGGTGGCGCCGTGATGATCAGGGATGGGTGCGGGGCCACTTCCGTCAGCGAACTCGTGCCGCCCCCCGGCCCACGGTTCCGCGGGACCACGGTCCGCCCTTCGACCAGCGGCCGCAAGATCGCGGCGGCGACCGCCAGCACCGCTCCGGGTACCGCCGCCTGGGCGACGATGGGGGCGACGTCCGGAAAAGCCGCCACGGCCAAACCGGCGACCGCGGCGGCGCCGACGAGCACAGGCAAGCGGCACAGCGCCGGCCTGTACACCGCGGCGAGACCGGCCGCCAGCACCGCGCCCGATGCACAGAGCACGAGCAGCCACGTCGGCACGACGACGATCCGCCCCGGCGGGGGCGGCCCGATGCCCGCATAGACCAGCCGCGGGCCGTCGACCGGGGCGTCGACGCCCCGCCGCGCGGCGGCCGCCGGCACGGCATCGGCCGCGGCCAGGTCGAGAGGACTGCCCGACGGAGCGGCCAACGCCGCGTCGAACCACGAGACAAGCGCCTCGCGGGTGACGATCGGCACCCGATGCAGGCCGAACTGCTGCCACGTCCACCGCTGCTGCGACGTCCAGCCCGAGGGATGCCCGAGGGCATGCTGGTCCGGTTCGAGCAGCAGTTCCCAATAGAACCGCCGCTGCACCGTGCCGGCCGGGAAGGATGGCGGCTCGAGCACCACCGCGACCGGCATGCTCGCCGCGTCGACGCCGGTCAGCGGCCCGCCGTGGTCGCGGCGGGCGACGAGTTCCACGAGCCAGGTCGCTTCTCCGACCCGCCGCGGCAGGTCCACCACGACGCGACCGTCCGGCCGCACGCTCCCGGGCTGGCGACGGCCGTCGAGTCGCACTTCGACATCGGCGCGGCCGTCGGCGGCCGCCTCCGGCAACGGGCCGGCGGGCGGCGCCATGCCGGGGGGCACGAAGAACGTGATCTGCTCCGACGCACCGCTGCGGACGGCGAACCGGAAGGTGTCTTCCCGGCGGCCGGCGGACAGCCGCGTCTGCATCCATGCCGCCTCCACCACGGTCTCCCCCACGGGCGACCGTTTGCGGGCGGAGATCGCGAGCGGCATGGCGACTTGGGGCCGCGTCGTCGTCCAGGTGCGGCTGGCGATCGACCCGAGCGCGGCGCTCTCTCGTTTCCAGGCGTCGCCGCGGACGTCGATCGAAAGCGTCTCGGGCGCCGTGAGCATCAGCGACTGACGGCCGATGCGAGTGTCGATCGGCAGCACGAGCGGAAAGTCCTCGGCCAGCGTCGATTCCGGCGGAATCGGAGAGAGCGGCACATCGTAGGCCACCGTCAGTTCACCGGCGCCCAGGATGGGCAGCGCGAGCATGGCCCGCAGCCGCACGGGCCGCTCCCCGGCGCGGACGGCCTCCTGGTCGGTCGCGGCACCGGCCTCCTCGGGCGGTTCGGGCGCCGTGGCAGGATCCTCCTCGGGATTGAGCAGCAGGCCGTTCTGTCGGACTTCGAGCGTGCCCGCCTCCACGACTTGTGCGGGCACGATCAGCGTCACGAACTCGAGAGGCACGTGGGCCACGTCGAAGCGGATCGTCTCCCGCGCGGCGATCCTCCGGGCGTCGATCTCGACCTGGGCGGACACACTCGCATCGACACGGCGCGGCAAAAACCTGCGGGTCGCCCTGAAGATGCCCACGCTGCCGTCGAGGCGGTAGGCCAACGCCGCCCGCTCGGCATCGCCGCGGAGCGAAGGCGGGCTGAACTGCCTGACGAGGCCCTGCAGGCGGGCCGCGTCGGGGAGGAGCTCGATGTCGCTTTGCGACGTGACGAGGATCGACGCCGGACCGACCAGGTCGGCCTGTGGCGATGGAATCCGCCACTCGACCTCCGCGGCATCGGCGGGAATCTGCCGCCCGCACCGCAGTTCGACGACGGCGTCACCGGACAGCGGCTGCACGAACGGGATCACGATCGCGCCGTCGGAGATCGACACGGCGGCGGAATCGACGACGCCGGCGGGCCCGACTTCATCGACGTCCCAACCGTCGAGGTCGACCGCGATCCGCGACACGGGCGCGCCACGGATCGCCACCCGCAGCCGCGCGTCGAGCGACACGCGAAAGGCCGCCACGTCGTACCGGTACTCGGGCTCGATCACCACGCGGCTGCCGCGCGGCCGCACACGGAGCGCGACCGCGGCAGGCTGGGCGTCGTAGGCGAAGGCGGCGACGAAGCCGGGCCGTCTCGCGGACGCGGGCGGGTCGATTCTCCGGAGCGCGCCCAGATCGTCCCAGTCGACCTGCCACTCGCCGTCGGCGACGACGACCAACCGCCCCCACTGCCGCCAGGGCGGGATGGAATCCACCGCGAAACCGAGCGGCTGAAACGGCTCGCGGCCGGTGACGTCGACCGGTCGCTCGCACTCCATCTCGACCACGCAACCGCCGGAGGCGTCGGGCTCGACACGCACCACCGCCTCCGCGGCGGCGGCGGTGCCCTCGAGCGACTGGAGGGCGGCGGGGCTGCGGATGCTCCGCAGTCCCGCGCGGGGCGGCAGCGCCACACGCACCGCCCGCGTGCCCGCCGGCAGGTTCTCGAGGCGGATGGTCGCCTCCGTCACCGCCGCACGACCGTCGATCCGCAGCACGCTCTCGACGAACGCCTGGGGGACCGCCGCGGCCGTCACGACGCGGGCCCCCGGCTCGACGACACTCCCGCGCTCGCCGAGCCGGATCTGGACTGTGCCGGCGAGCCCCACGAGCGTCACGAGGCTGCCGGCGGCGTCGGGGAGCATCGCGACTTCGGGCACGACGGCGGCGGGCCGCACGCTGACGACCGGATCGATCCGTGGCGAGCGGATCTCGACGAGCGCGGCCGTGGCCCGCGGCATGCGGAGGCCGAAGGAGTCGGCGACAGGCGTGACCTCGACCGTGAGGCTGCCCTCCAGGATGATCGTGTGGCGGGTGCCGTCCGCGGGCTGTTCCACCGGGCCTGTGACCCAGAGGCGATAGCCGCCGCCCGTCGCCGCCGGCGGCGCGGTCGCCTCGCGGCCCGCCCCGTCGGTGGGCGCCGGCTCCATGAGCACCCTGCCCGCTCCTTCGTACCGCGGCGGCGCGGAGAGGAGCAGGCCTTCGAGCCCTATTGGCAGGCTGGCCCAACCACCGCGGGTCTGCCGCAGCGTCAGTTCGACCGTCGCGCGGGCCAGCGCCCTGTCGGCGCTTCCCTGCGGCGGCGCGTCCGCCCCGGTGGCGGCGGCCGCGGGCAGTTCGACCCGCACCGTTGCGGTCTCGAGCACGACGGCGGGCGGCTCGGGCGTTCCCGGCAGGCCTTCCTGGAGACGCAGCAGCTCGACGAAATCCCGGTACCGGAATCCGGGCACCGGCACGAGTCGACCGGCGTCGTCCTGCATGTAGAAGATTTCGGGTGCCGACTCCCGGACGGCGGACCCGGCCGCGGGTTCCGCGGCAGCGCGGTCGGCGCGGGCGTTGCCGAGGCCGGCCAAACAGGCCAGGAGCAGCGCGGTCCGCCGCCACCGGTTCGAGGTCGTCACCACAGGCAGGAGGCTGTGCGGCATACAGGCCCGGCGGGCTCCCGACAACGGCCGACGACAGCCCGGGACCGTCGAGCCCGGCCGTCGGCGAACTGTCAAAGACTGCCGGTCGCGCAAGCGGCGCACGGCTCCCTGTAGCCTACCCCAGGGATTCCCGGCGGACAGTTTGCGGCCCCGGAAATGGCCATATCGCGGCCGCCAAAACCCTCCCAACTCGCGCGATCCGCACAGCCGGAGCCGTTCGATCTCCCGGGCGTCCAGGCGACGATCGGGAGCGCAGATCCCTCGACTGGCTCGCTACCGGCTCGCGGAGGGAAGCAGCATCCGCCCCGACCGCAACCGTCGGCCGGCGGCCTGCTCGGTGATCGAATAGCGAGCGGTCGCGTCGTAGGACGGCAGATCGGAAAAGAACCGGGCGACCGCGGCCCTGTAGGCGGCCTTGTCGGGCGGCGCGGGCCGCCAGCGGTCCGCGTAGAGCCCGATCCGCGAGAACGGGATGGCCGGCAGGTCGGCTTCCCGTCCCGCCCGTGGTGAGAAGTCGAGCGCATCCGGGTCGGCGAAGGTCTCCCAGGGCACACCGCGGTTGTCGGCGGCGACCAGTTCGGCAACCTCCGCCGGCCGCGTCATGTCGATCCGCCTGACAGCCGCCCCGTCAGGTGCCGGAGACGGCGCGCGCCAGAGAAAGTCCTGCCCGTTGCGACTGAACCGATTGCCGCTGATCGCGCAGCCGATCGGGGCCAGCCGCCGCTCGTCGGGCTGATTCATGATGGCCGCGAACCGAGGGAACCGCGTGCTCCAGGGAGGCAGATTCCAGCCATCCGCGCCGAGCGCCTGCTCGGTTCTCCAGACGTAGTCGCCCACGTCGCCGCGGCGCAGTTCACCGGAAGCGTACTTGGGCAGATCGCGGACGAGGTCCGCCGCGTACGCCGCGGTCTGAAAGATGCCGATCGGCGTCTCGGTGATGACGTTGTCGCGGACCACGATGCCAGCGCCGCCGTTGAGCAGGATCGCCCGGTGCGCCGCCTTGTGCAGCACGTTGCCCACGATCTCCGTGCCACCATGGCACTGGTCGAGATAGATGCCGCCCCGCGGATGCAACTGCGGCACGCACATCAGGTGGTGGAGGAAGTTGTGCCGGATCGCCTGGCCGTAGCCTCCCCAGGGCATCGCCGCGGCGTACATCGCGCCACCGTCGCCCTCGGTGACGCCGACGTTGAAGATTTCGTTGCGGGCCACGAGCTGGTCGTTGCCGGCGGGCGTGCAGGGCTGGCCCGGAAAATCATGGATCAGGTTGTTCGTGAACCGCATGCCGACGCCCCGCACCGCCACGCGACCGTAGAAATCCTCCGCCTCGACCTGGGTGAAGTGGCAGTTGTCGATGACGTGCCGACATGCCTCGAGCGATCGGGCAGCGCCGCCGTCCACCTGGAGGTGGGCTGTCACGTCGTGGATGTCGCAACTCTGCACCGCGCACGCATGCCCACCCTTGATCGACACGGCCATCCGGGTGGCGTTGCGAATCGTGCAGCCGGCGAGCACCACATGCTCGCAACCGTCGAGCAGCACGGCGGCGGGCGACCGCCTGTCGGCCACGCCGCTCATGTCGATGTTGACGAATGCCACGTGCGCGGCCGAGCGGGCGGCGACGATGCCAGGCCCCGCCCACACGTTGAAACTCGCGGCGCCGCCCTCCGGCGGCATGACGAAGAGCCGCTTCGAGTCAGGCTCAAAGCACCATTCACCGGGGACGTCCATCTCGCCGAGCAATCCCGTCAGGAAGACGCGGCGGGGCACTGGAGTGATCTGCCGCACGCCATACCGCGTGAAGCCGTCGAGCGTGAGCACGTCTTCCGCATCGACGGCGGCGACCCGCAGCGTCTCCCGATGCCAGTCGAACTGGAAGTAGCCGGTGATCCGCACCTGCTTGTTCCAGGCCAGCTCTTCCTGCCAGTTCCCGTCGTGCGGCTCGCGGATGGGAAACCGACCACCGATCGGCGCGTCGACGGAGAACTTCGGCGGCGGGCCGGGGGTCCGCCCCTCGGTGTAGACGGCACCCGGCGCCACGATCCGCCCGACGTGGGCGAAGCCTTGGTTTGGAAACCGCGATCGCCGGGCCATCCTGCCGTCGATGTCGGCCTCGGTGAAGGGCGACTCGAGCAGTGCGGTCACCCGTGGGTCGTCGATTGTCGCGGCGACCGCCCGGCCGCGGGCCTGGGGATGCAGCCGGGCCAGTTCCTCGGGAGCGGCCACCGGGGCGAACCGCGCCCAGGGGATCGCAACCGCGCCGTCCAGGCTCGCGCGTTCGCCGGGCCAGGATTGATAGACGATCGGCGCCGCGGCCGTGCCAGAGTCATGCGGCCCCAAGGACAGCGTCCGGTCGATGGGATGCCGGCCGCCGCGCAGCCAGACGATCGTCGCCGCCGTCGGGCGAGCCGCGCCGCCGCGTTGCCGCCTGAGCCGATCGCGCGCGGCCAGCAGCGTGCGGAGCGGCCGATCGGCCGAGCCGGGATGCGCATCGTCGCCATCGGCTGCGACGACGAGGTCGCCCGCGACAAACGCCCGATCGGCGGGAGGCAGCCAGGAGAGGTCATGCCGCCAGCAGCCGTCCGGGCCGTCGTCGACCGCGGCCTGGACCGCCGTCGCCGCGGCGAAGATGCAGAGGCCAAGCGCGGCGGCGATCGCCGTGAACAGGGTCTTGGAGGGCGTCATACGGCCGGTTGTAGGCCGCGTCCGCCGCGGTGCACCATTCGCCAGATGGCTAGTGCCCGGGAGCGCCCGCCGACCGCTCCTTCCTAGCCATGTGGCTGATACCCCCACTCTGCGTCGCGAGCTAGACTCCCGAGAGACGCGTGTGGCCGAAGACACATCCGTCGGCCGACGTCAGGCCGACGTCAGGCCGACGGTTGGGCAGCGACCCGGGGGGTGCCGTCGCGGCGGCGAGGAGGAGCTATGCCGAGGTTTGGTTCCACAGGCCGTTCAGTGCACGTTCGCCATGGCTTCACGCTGGTGGAACTCTTGGTGGTCATCGCCATCATCGGCACGCTCGTCGGCCTGCTCCTGCCGGCCGTGCAGGCGGCCCGAGAGTCGGCCCGACGCACCGCCTGCGGCAACAACATCAAGCAGGCCGCCTTGGCCATGGCCAACTACCACGACGCCTTCAAATGCCTGCCTTACGGCTGGGGCGGACCGGCGTCGTCCGCCTTCATCAACACATTCACGACCAGCGGCGCCGGTGGCGGCTACAGCGGTTTCGTTCCGGTCCTGCCGTTCATGGACGAGCAGCCGCTGGCCGACACCATCGCCGCGGGCGGCTCGAAGCGGCCGAATCCCACCGACACGACGGGCGGCCCGTTCCGCACCCAGATCACGTCGCTCCGTTGCCCGTCCGACGCGGCCACCCCCAAGCTCGACACCGAAGCGGGCCGCACGAACTTTCTCCTCTCCGCTGCCGACAAGCTCGTGCAGCTCGGCTGTCAGGAGGGAGCCGTCTGCGCCTCGTCCGGCACGACGCCGATCGGCGTCGCCCGGGCGCCGTTCGGCGTCAACTCGGCGGTCAAGTTCAAGGACATCACCGACGGCGTCTCGAAGACGCTCCTGCTCGCGGAGTTCGCCTTCGTGAACCTGTCTACGGATGCGGCGGGAGCCAGGCGTGTCGTGAACGATCGCTGGGCCGTGGCGAACGTCTCCGGCAACACGCCCCGCAGCCCGCGGGACTGCCTGGCGCTGCTCGTGAGCGGTGTGTACACGTCCGGCGCGAACGCCAGCTGGGTCGTGCCCCCGGGAGCCAATGCCTACGCGGGTCGCAACGCGTTCTTCAACACGATGCTCCGACCCAACAGCCCTGTCTGCACCTTCGGCAACTCCGGCGGCACGACCGACTGGCATACCGCCACGGTGGCCCCGCGGAGCTACCATTCCGGCGGCGTGAACGTCGCCTTCGCGGACGGATCGGTGACGTTTATCGCCGAGACGATCGACAACGGCACCGCCGACGCGTTCGGACTGCAAGGCGGCGCAGGCCCCTCGGGCGCGAGCATCGCGGGCGTGTGGGGGGCCCTCGGCACCCGCAACGGCGGCGAGACGGCGAGCCTGCCATGAGCCACTCGCGACGACCGACGCACATGCTCGTGCCGGCCCTCGGCTGCCTCGCACTTCTGGCCACGGGCTGCGGCCGCCGCATCGACGACAAGTGGACGCGGCTGCGGCCGCCGGTCTATCCGGCCACAGGGGTCGTGGAGTATCAGGGCCGGCCCGTCGCCGGGGCGACCGTCATGCTGCTGTCGGGCGCCGACGACGGCACCGATCCGCAGGCCCAGATGGCACACGGGCGAACCGACGCCACCGGCCAATTTCGGCTGCGGCGGTATAAGGAATCCGAAGGCGCGGTGGCGGGCGAATATCGCGTGACCGTCAAGAAGGTCGAGTTCATCGATACGACGCCCGCCAAACCGCAGCCCGACCGCGACTATCCGCCGATCGAGAAGTCGGTCCTGCCGGAGAAATATGCCAACTTCAAGACCTCCGGCCTCACCGCGACGGTGACAGCCCAGGGACCGAATGTGTTTCGGTTCGTGCTCGAGTAGGCGGCTGACAGCAGTCACCGGCCCCGCCACCCGGGAACGCCGTGACAGTCGCGTGCTACGCCAGGCGGCGGCGCAGTTCCTCGAGCACGCCGGCCGAGTTGGCGGCGATGAAGGCGGGCTGATCGAGCGCGATCGGCGCGGCTCCGCCCGCCGCGCCGAATCCGGCCAGGCAGCCGCCCGCCTCGCGGACGAGCAAGAGCCCTGCCGCGACGTCCCAGGAGGCGATCTTGCGCACCCAGAAGGCGTCGAGCCGGCCGCAGGCCAGCCAGGCGAGGTTGAGCGCGGTGGAGCCCGTCCGCCGGGCCGAGTGGACGTGGGGCACCACGGCGAGAAAGTCGGTGACCGCGGTCGAGTCGACCGTCACGTGGGGCGGGAAACTCAGCGCCACGAGCGCGTCGGCGAGCGTGGCGGTCTGCGACACCGCGATCGGCCGGCCGTCGAGGCGGGCGCCGCCGCCCGCGGTCGCCGTGAAGCATTCGCCCCGCACCGGATCAAAGACGGTGGCGACGAGGATCTCGTCGCCATGGGCGAGCGCCACCGAGACGCACCACGCCGGGAAGCCGTGGACATAGTTGCTCGTGCCGTCGAGCGGATCGACGTGCCAATGCAGCGACCCCATGCGCCGGCCGCTGTCGCCGGACGCCTCTGGCGCCGCCTCGCCCGCGTGCTCCGGGAGCGACTCCTCGCCGATGAAGCCGTGGTCGGGAAATGCGTCGAGCAGGATGCGGCGAATCTCGCGCTGCGAGGCGACGTCGGCTTCCGTCACGAGGTCCCGCGGCCCCTTGTTGGCCACGCCGAACCGGCCGACCCAGTCGAGCAGGATCCGGCCGCCGGCCCGGGCGGCCTGCTCGCACTTCTCCAGGGCACGCGGCGGGATCTCGGGCGGCACGATGCTGGGCTTCATGGAAGGCTCGTGGACGAAAGCCCGGATTCTACTGCGTGCACCTGCGCCGACGAGACCGGCGTAAAAAAGCACCGCAGTCGACGGGTACACTCGTCCGCGGTGGGCGCGCCGCCTGCACGTCCTCCCGCCGTGCATGCCGCGAACGCCACGGGCCCGAGAGTCGCCCGCAGTTTTTCCAGGAGCGTCATGCCAGTGCTGCTACGACTCTCCATACTCTTGTTCGCCCTGCTCGTCGCCGCACCGAGGCCGGCCGTCGGCGCGGATCGCACGGCCGCCCAGGAGCCCGCGGCGCTGGTCGCCGTCGGCGAGATCCTCTCGCACCCTGACGACGACTTGCCGCGCCGGATTCGCATCCGCGGGGTGGTGACCTGGAGGCACGGCGACGGGTCGGTCGTCCAGGACGAGACGGGCGGCATCTGGATCGACGTCGCCCTCGCCCGTCAAGCCGGCATCTGCCGCATCGAGCCGGCAGTGCTCGAGCACATCGAAGAGGGTGATACCGTGGAGATCGTCGGCCGGACCAATCGGGGCGGCTACGCGCCAAACCTGCTGCCTGAGACGGTCGTGCGCCTCGAGGCCCGTGGCCTGCCGCCGGCCCGCCCATTCGTTTCCGATCGCTTCTTCGCCGGGATCGACGACTGCCTGCGCGTCGAAGCCGCGGGCATCGTCCAGGGCCTTCGTGAGGAAAACGATCGCTGGATCTTCCTCGCAGCCGATGGCCCGAGGCGGTTTACGATCGCCATCCCCAAACACCTCGCCCCCGCTGCGCCCCACGAACTGGTCGACGCCCGGGTCCGCTGCGCGGGCACCGCGACGGCGGGCTTCAACACGCGGGGGGAGTTTCTCGCGCCCCGTGTCAACGTCGTCCGCGCCGCGGACCTGATCGTGGAAGAGCCGTCCGTGGCCACCGCCTGGGAGAGTCCGCTCGTGCCCCTGCATGCGCTCGCCAGCTACCGTCCCGAGCTCAGCGGCGGGCATCGGGTTCGCGTTCGCGGCGGCGTGACCTTCGCGATCCCCGGCCGCTTTCTCTACCTGCAGGAAGGATGCATCGGCGTGCGGGTCGACACGGTCGCCGAGACCGCGTTCGCGACCGGCGAACTGGTCGAGGCGGTGGGGTTCGTGGATGCCGCCCGGAGCGTGGCCGGAGTCGTCGAAGCGGATGTCCGCCGGCTGGGCGAGGGCGTGCCGCTGGCGCCGATCCCGATCGACCCGGCACGCATCATGCAGATTAACGCGGTCGCAGCCGCCAATTATTGCATCGCGACGCCCGGCGACTACTACGGCTGCCTGGTCTCGTTTCCGGCGCGGATCGTGGATGCGCAGCTGACGCGCCAGGGTGGCGAACTCCGGCTCGCCGCCAAGGCCGTGGGCATCTCGGGGATCGCCGAAATCGGCGTGTTCGACGCGCTCCGTCACCTCGAACCGGACACTGAAGTCCGGGTCACGGGCATCGTGCAGCCAGAAGGGGACCTCGACGCCGATCCGATCCGCAGTTGGATCCCGCAGCCCGTCGGACGGCTGCAGCTCCAACTCCGCTCGGCTGCCGACGTCGAGGTGCTGCGGCGGCCCTCATGGTGGAAGCCCCACCGTCTGGCCGCGGCGCTGGCGGCCGTGGCCGGCTGCGCCCTGGGCGCGGGGATCTGGGTGGTGTTGCTGCGCCGGATGGTTGCCCGGCAACTGGCCGTCATCGAAACCGGCCTGCAAGACGAGGCCGTGGCCGAGGAGCGCCGCCGCATCGCCCGCGAGTTTCACGACTCGCTCGATCAAGGGCTAGCCGCGATGGCTCTCCGGCTGGATGTCGCCACCGCGGCCGCACGCGACGAACAGGCTCGCCTGGCGCTCGTGCAGCAACGCCAGGTGCTCTCCTCGCTGCAGCGCGAAACCCGCGACTTTCTCTGGGATCTGCGGGATGCCGTCCATGTCTCGGGAACACTGGAGGACTCGCTCCGGCAGCAACTCAGGAACCTCGAGACGCTCTCGTCGGTCCCCCTGTCGCTCACAGTGGTGGGCCCTCCGCCATCAATGCCGCCGCGGCTGCACCACGATCTTGTCTGCATGGTTCGCGAGGCCGTCGGCAACGCCCTCAAACATGCCCGGCCCGGGAAGGTCGACGTCCGCGTCGACGCGACCCCGGGGCGGCGGGAAGGCACCGGACTCGAAGTGACGATTCACGATGACGGCGGCGGCTTCGATGTCGACGGTCGATCGCACGCCCAAGGCCATTTCGGTATCCGTGGCATGCGGGAACGGGCGCGGCGCATGGGCGCCAGCCTCGACATCGAGAGCGGCCGGGGCGCGGGCACTCGGGTCACGATCCGACTTCCGCCACGGTCGGCAAGCGACCGCCGGTGACGGCGTTAGCCGCCACCCCACACCTCCGACCATACTCAAGCGTTATGTCCGAGCCTCGCATCCGTCTGCTCATCGTCGATGACCACCCGGTGTTTCGGGAGGCCCTGGCCCACGCGCTGGCGACGACGGACGGCCTCGATGTCGTGGCCCAGGCCAACTGCGGCGCGGACGCCCTGATCCTGTGGCAACGCCACCGCCCCGACGTAACGCTGATGGACGTCAGCATGGGCGGCATGGACGGCATCGAAACCATGCGGCGGATCCTGTCGGCGGGACCAGACGCCCACGTGCTGATGCTGACATCGTCCAACGAGCGGACCGATGCCCGTCAGGCGCTCCAGGCGGGAGCGTCGGGCTACATCACCAAGAATGCGGCGCTCGCCGCCCTCGTGGCGGCGATCCGGGAAGTGCATGCGGGCGGGAGGCCGATCGGGGACGACGTGGCGCGAAGGCTCGCCGTCGCCGATGCGCCGCCACTGTCGCCCCGAGAGATCGAGGTGCTGAGGCTCCTCCGCGACGGCTTGTCCCAGGATCAGATCTCCAGAAAGCTCGTCATCGCCGACCGGACCGTGCGGGCCCATGTGGCCGCGATCAAGGAGAAGCTCGGCGCGGCCTCGACGGCTCACTGCGTCACCCGAGGATTCGAACTCGGCATCCTCGGCTCACGATGACTCCCGTTCGTCGCCCCCGTGCGAGGACCCGCGGCCGTGGGGCAAAAGAACACCCGTTCGCCCCCGACTGCCGGTTTAGGCAATAGCGGGCCGCGGGGATGTCTTCTAGCATGCCAAACGATCGGAAGTCTGCCGGAAAACATGGTCCCGTTTCGTCGCGGCGAGCCGTCACCGGCCGGATCCTGGGGAGCATCCGTCATGAACACGTTCACGGCCCATCCATTCCGAGCCGCGTGCAACGCTGGCACGGTCCACGACCGCAAGACTTTTGGCTTCACGCTCGTCGAGCTGCTGGTCGTGATCGCGATCATCGGCACGCTCGTCGGCCTCCTCCTGCCCGCGGTCCAGTCGGCCCGCGAGGCGGCGCGGCGCAACAGCTGCATGACCAAGCTCAAGCAGTTGGCCCTCGCCGTGCACAACCACGACTCGGCCCGACGGATCTTCCCGCCGCTCTCGGATAATCCAGTGTTTACGACGCCGCTGCTGTTCAACAACAACCCCGGTGGCCATGGCGCGCGGGTCAGCTTCCTGCCGCCGCTGTTTCCCTTCCTGGAGGAACAGACGCTCTACGACAACGTGGTGTCGTACATCCGTGACGGCAAGGCCCCGTGGGAGACGGGCAACGGCTTCTGGCAGGGGGTCACCACCTCCAACAACAAGCAGCCGGCGGTCCTCTGCTGTCCTTCCGACTCCCGCGCCCGGCTCGGCGCCGGCATCGGCCAAAACCTCGGCGTCACGAGCTACCGATGCAACCGCGGCGACATCTGGATGGGCGATGGCACCTGGGAGTGGCGCGGCCCGTTCGGCATGGGCAACAAGGGCAACTGTTCCTTCTCCAAGATCGTGGACGGCGCGTCGAGCACGCTCCTGCTCGCGGAAGCGACCATCGGCACGGGAGACAGAAGCGCGATCTCGGGGCTGGCCACCAGCGGCGGCATCTCGGCGACGGCCGCGCCGTCGGTCTGTCTGAGCAAGCGCGGGAGCGGCGGGCTGATCGGCAGCGTGAAGACGATCTCCTCCGCCGGCAATGATCAGTCCCTGGGATTCAGGTGGTCCGATGCGCGGCACGGCTACACCGCCTTCTACGCCGTGTTGCCCCCCAACAGCCCGAGTTGCTCCAACAGCGACGCCGAGAACGTGGCCGTCGTCTCCCCCAACAGCTATCACCCGGGCGGCGCCTGCGCGGCGATGTGCGACGGGGCCGTCCGGTTTTTCTCGGACTCGATCGACGCGGGTGATCCGACCGTGGCCATGCCGGGCAACACCTACACCGGCCCGTCCCGCTGGGGCGTCTGGGGGGCGTTGGGAACGCCCCGCGGGGGCGAGCAGATCACGTCCTGGGAGGCGAGCCAATAATGATGCAGCGTCACGACGGCGACAGCGCGAAGCGGCGGTCGGGCCGGCGCGCCGATCTCCCGGCCTTGGCCATGCTCGCCCTGGGAGTGCTGGTCTCCGCCGGCTGCGGCAGGTCGGGGCCGGCCGTGGCATTCGTGGAGGGCACGGTGCTGCTCGACGGCCAGCCCGTGGCCGAAGCCACCGTCGGGTTCTCGCCGCTCGCCGGCGGGTTGCCGGCAGTGGGGATGACCGACGGCGACGGGCGGTTTCGCCTGTCCTCCACCGGTGGCGGCCGCCCCGAGGCCGGCGCCGTGCCGGGGGAGTATGTTGTCATGGTCTCGAAGCAGGTCGTAGAACACTCGGGAGCCCCGCCGACACCCGAAGAGGAGTCGTCAGCGGCGCCGACGTCATGGCCCGACCGCGGATCGGCCAGGCCCCCGACCCAGACCGTACGAGATCTCGTCCCAGCGGCCTACGGCCAGGCGGAGTCTTCGGACCTCAGGGCCGTGGTCAAGCCGGGCCGAAACACGCTGCAGTTCGAACTCCGCTCCGACCGCTCGCCGGCTCGGTAGCCGGCGCTCGTGTTCGAGCGTCTCTCCGGTCGCCGACCCGGCACAGGCTACACTCGGGATCTCACCAACCTCCCGAGCCTGTCGCCATGCCATCATCTGGTCCCGCGTCCTCGCCGCCCCGCGACTCCGCCGCCGCGGCGTGGCGCTGTGACGGCCTCCATCTTCATGACGATCGCGCCGCCGCCGCCACGCTCGATCTCGACGCGGCCGCGTCCGGCATCCGCTTGGTGGGCTGTCAGGCCGCCGAGACAGATGCCCTGCTCGGCATCGACCTCGGCGGACGGGCGAGACTCACCGACCACTGGATTCGCGGTGGCGATGTCACGGCCGTCTACGAATCGGATGACGACCGCCGGCTGCGGACCCTCGCCATGTGGCGGCTGATCTCGGCGCCCGCTGGCACGCAGGCCTGGGTGCTGGTGCTGTCGGCGCAGACATCGCTGCTCGAGACCATGGCGGACGTGGGCGTGGTGTCACGCGTGCGCGGAGATCTCGACATGCATGCCGCCAGCGGGGCCGGACGCTTGGAGTTCGTGCCCGGCGGCACCGGAGCAACGAGCACGGCCGTGCTCGTGAGGCTGCCGGCCTCCGCAGCGGGGCTCCAGGACACGCTTCGCAGCCTGCTCGTCGCCGTGCACCCCGAGGATCGTGGCCGGCTGACGGCAACCGCGTCGGCGGGGCGGGTCGACATCGGCTGCCGCTTGTTCCCGACACCGCTGGAGAAGGGCGTGCTGCTCCGCAGCCGGGTGCTCGCGGCGGTCGGCCCCAGGGCGAACGACACCGCCTGGGCCGCGGAGATGATGAAGGAGTTCGCCGCGAGTCCGCCGCTGCTGTCCACCTGATGTCCACCTGAGCGTTCGCCCGGCCGGCCGGCGACAGTCTCCCGAGGACCACCTGGATCGCGTGCTCCCCGCCACACTGGCGTTTTTTCCGGGGATTTTTGCGCTGGCGGAGTTCGACCCAGCGCCGGTACATTGCCCCCATCTTTCCCGCATTCCCTTGCCACGGATCGGCTCGGGCTTCCTTCGTAGGCCCGCCAGCCGGCCGTCGGCGCCCGCGCACCGGATTCCGGTGCCACTGACGAAAGGGCGGAACCGTGGCCGACATCGTCTTCGCGTTCGATCCCGCTATCGACCGTCCCGTGCCCCGGCTCGAGGGCGCCGTGCCGGCCGTGGCGGAGCCGGTGGCCTCGGCGCCGGTCGACGCCCTGCGTGCCGCCGCCGCCGCCGCCCGCCAGGCCGACGCCGCCGCGCTCGTGCTCTTTGGCCGGGTTCTCGACCCCCAGCGGGCCAGCCCCGCGCAGGCCGCGGCCCTGCGCCGGCTGATCACCGACCTCGCGACCCATGGCTGCCGCACCGTCTGGATCGCGGCCGATGCGGCCGCCTGCGCGGACGTGTCGCGCATGCTCGGCGACCCGGCCGGCCTGGTGTTCGTCACGCCCACCCAGTCGCTCGGGCTCGACATCCGCGGGCTCGCCGTGGAGATTCATTCGGCGCAGAGCCTCGCCGGCATCGGCGGCGGCATCACCGAACTCGACCCGCTGCGCGCGGCGTCCACCCGCCGGATCGTCGTCGGCTGGGATGCGGGCCACTGGAGCCACGAGCGGTGGGACGAAGAACCGCATGCCGACGACGCGCGGCACTTCCACGCCGTCGCGGCGGGGCCGCAGAGCGCGTTCTGCGTCTGGGGCTCCCGGCGCCATCACGCGCCCGGCGGCGGCATCCATCACCTGCCCGCGGTCCAGGCCCGCTCCGCGCACGAGGCCGGTGCCGGTTCCTGCGGACTGCTCACCCTGCTCGACCACCCGCCCGCCGACGATGCCGCCGCCCTGGGGCACCGCCGCGACACGCTCGCGTCGCGGACCGACTGGCGGCATGCCTGGCGCGAGCTGCCGACGCACCAGGTGGCCTGGCGGACGATCGCCGTCGATTCGCCCGCCGGCGGCGATGAGGAACTCGCCACCGCCATCTGGTCGGCGATCGAGGGACTCTCGCTCGACGATCAGGCCGCGCTCCAGATCATCCGCTGCCATGTGCAGTGCGGCACGAGCGTGGCCCGCCGGGTGCGTGCGTCCGAGATCTCCGCCGAGACGCTCGCCAGAGTCCGCCAGCTCTACGACGCCCGCGGCTTCCGCGCCTGGTGCCACGAAATCTTGGCCGATCCCGCCGAGTCGCTGGCGGCGCTGGGCCACTCCCGCTCCGGAGCGCAGCCGGGGAGCACCACCTCGTTCTCCACGGCGCTGGCCGACATCGTCACCGCCTTGGAGCAGGAGCCGCTGCGGACCGTGCCCGCCGACCTGGCCCGCGAATCGGCCTGGCTGGCGCTCGAGCTGATCGAATCCACCTGAGCTTGATCCTGCAGCCGCCAGCCTGCCGGCTTTTCATCCGTCCAACGGCCCACGATCGGAGTCCGCGACATGCACATCGAAACGATCCACATCGAGTCCGCCGGCGCGCTCAAGAACGTGACCATCGACCGGCTCGGCCCGGGCGTGCAGGTGCTCCACGGCACCAATGAGACGGGCAAGACGTCGCTGCTCGAATTCGTGCGGGCGATGTTCTTCGGCTTCGAGGGGCTCTTCCGTCGGGGCGTGCTCGACCCGCAGCGGCCCTGCGCGGGGCGGCTGCGGGTGCATGTCGGGCCCGAGGGCCGCGCGCTCCAGATCGAGCGCCGCCACGAGGGCCCCGGATTGGCCACGCTGACGCGTGCCAGCTACGAGGACGGGATCGTGGGACTCGGCGGCGATGCGGGTGACCTGCTTTCGATCAAGGACATGGTGCCCCCGCCGGGCGGCCTCCCTTGGAACCGGCCCTACCTGCAGGACATCGTCGGCGAGATCGACGAGCAGACCTTCACGAACGTCATGGCATTCGGGCTCGACGAACTGCACGAACTCCGCACGCTCGAGCCCGAGGGGTGCGGCAGCCGGCTCTATGAACTGGCCAGCGGCCTCGACCGCTCGAAGGTGACGCGCGTCATCTCCCATATCCGCCAGGCGATCGAACGGCTCGACTCCGACGACCCGGCCGTCTCGCCGCTGGAGTCGCTGCGGCTGCGGCGGCACGAGGTGCTCGACCGGATTGCGGCCTTCAACGCCCCCGCCATGACCGCCGGCGGCCTGCTGGCGGAACTGGCCCGCACCGACGCCGAGATCGCGTCGCTCCAAGCCGCCGTGGAGAAGGCGCTCGCCGAGGAGGAGGTCATCCGCGGCGTGCTCTGGATCGAACCGATCTATCTCGCCTACCGCGAGTCGGCCGCGCGGTACGAGGCGCTCGTCGGCACGACGCTCGTGCATGCCGACCTGGACGCCTGGAAGCGGGCGACCAAGGTGCGCAACACGCTCGCCCGCCGCGTCCGTAGGCGACAGCGAACCCGCAGCCGCCTGGCACGGAGCCTCGGCGAGGTGCCGGCGGAGTCGGTGCTCTGGAAGAAGCGGGCCGCCGTCGCCGCCCTCTGCGAGGAGCAGCCGCGGCTCGAGCGGCTCGTGGCGGACGTGGCCCGCGCGGAGTCGCACGCCCGGCTGGCGGCCCGGCGGTTCGGCGAGCAGCTCGGCAGCGCCGGCCTGGCCCGCATCGTCTCGATCACCGGGCCGCTCGACGACGTCGACAGCCTGCCCGACGTGCTCCTGCCGGAGGGTTTCCTGCGGTCGTTCGGTCCGCTCAAGGCCCGCGCCCGCGACTGCGCCCGTGCCTCGCGGGAGGTGTCGGAAGCCAAGCGGGCGGTCGCCGACGCGAAGAGCCACCTCACAGACACCCGCGGCCTGGTGCATGGCGGCACGGGCCCGCGCGGCATGACGATCGCCGAGGCGATCGAGGAGGCCAGCGGCCGAGTCACGCTCTTCCGCAACCGGCTGGCCGCCACCACGCAACTCGCGGAACTCGACAAGTCGATCGCGCGGCTCGAGCACGAGCTGGCCCAGCACGCCGAGGGACAGCTGATTCCCGTCGGCTGGCTGCTGGCGCTCGGCGCGATGTTCGCCACCGGCGCCGGCATGCTGCTCTCCGGACTGCTGCTTCCTGCGGCCGTCACGGGACCGCTGGCCTATGCTCTCGCCGCGCTCGGACTGGCGGGCACCGGCCTGGCATCGGTGACCACCTGGTCGCTCGACCGCGCCGCGGCCAACCGCCTGGAGGCGGCCCGCGGGCAGCAGGAGATGGTCCGCAAGCAGCGCGAGGAGCTGCTCGCGCAGTGCCAGCTGCTCGACAAGAAAATCCCCGCCGACACGGTCAACTCGCTCGAGCGGCGGGCGGCGCTGGCGCAGGCCGAGCTCGAGCGGCTGGAGGAGCTCGCCGCCCGCGAGGGCTCGATGCACGTCCTCTCCGACAAGCTGACGGTCGCGCGGCAGGCCCTCAAGCGGGCCTTCGCGGCCCGCAAGGCCGCCCGCCTGCGGTGGCAGAAGGCGCTCGAGCACCGCGGCCTGCCCACCACGCTCTCGCCGCGCGAGGTCAAGCAGATCGGCCTCCACCGCCACGCGTTGCTCACGCTCGACGACGATCGGCGCCGGCTCTCCGAGGAGGCCCGGCACAAGCGGGAAGAACTGGCCGCCTTCACGAAGCGGATCGACGAGCTGATGGTGGAATGCGACCTCGTGCCGGAGGTGACGCCGCTCGAGCACCTCGCGCAGCTGCGCGAGCGGCTCGCGGCCGAGTCGCTCGCCCACCGGCGACGCAAGCTGCTCGCCCGCAAGCTCGAGCGGGCCCGGGCTTCCCACCGCCGTGCGAAGAAGGAGCTTGCGGCCGCCGATCACCACGTCAAGGAGTATCTCGTCCGCTGGGGCGTGACGACCGACGAGGCCTTCCTGGCCAAGGTCGACCGCCGGCCGCTCTTCGAGCAGACACGGCGCGACGCCGAGGCCGCCGAGGCCGCCTGGCTCGACGCCCGGCGCCGCGTCACCGGGCCCCCGGAGCTCGACGAATGGCTGCAGGCGGCGGTGCCCGCGGCGGTCCCGGCGGTTCGCGGCTCGGGATCGGCCGCTGCTGCCGCCACCGCGGCGACGCCGATCGAGCGTCGGCTCGAAGAGGCGTGCGAGGCGACCAACCGTGTCCGCGCGTCACTCGGGCTGGCACAGGACCGTCGTGCCGGCATCGCCGCGAAGGTCGAGGCCACCGCGAAGGACCGCTGCACGGAGCCGCTGCAGGCGGAGCTGGCCGACATCGAGCAGCAGCTCGCCGCGCAGCTCGATCGCCGCCGGCTCCTCGAGCGGACGGGTCTCCTCCTCGAGGAGACGCGACTCACGGTCGCCCGCGACCACCAGCCGCCGGTGCTGCGCGAGGCGTCGCACTGGCTCGCCCGGCTGACCGACGGCCGCTATACCGCCATCACGACGACGATCGACGAGGCAAAGCTCGAGGTCCACGATCCCGACGGCGGCGTCTGGAAGCCCGAGCGGCTCAGCCGCGGTACCCGCGAGCAGGTGTTCCTGGCGCTGCGGCTGGCGCTCGTCCGCGACCTGCAGCGGCACGGCGTGCAGTTGCCGCTGGTGATGGACGACGCGCTCGTGAACTTCGACGACGAGCGGGCCCGCGCGGCGGCCCGCGTCTTGCTCGAGTTCGTGGCGGATCGGCCGGGCGACCGGCAGATGCTCGTCTTCACCTGCCACGCCCACGTGGCCGAGACGTTCGCCGACGCGGGCGCGACGGTCCGCTCGCTCAGCGATCCCTCGCGGCAGTGGCACCGCCGTCCCGCCTTCGTCCCGGCGCCGCTGCCTGCGCCGGCCCCGGAGCCGCCCGCGCCCCTGCCTGCTCCGCTTCCCGCTCCCGTGGTGGTAACGCCGCCGGTGCCGGCCCGCTTCACCGAGGTCGATCCGGCCGCCTGGCCGGCGGAGCACTTCTTCTTCAGCCCCACCGGCGGCTACGCGGCGCACCACGGGCACGCGACCGGCACGACCACGACGATCGAGCGGTCGCCCCGGGTGGCGGCCCGGTCGGCCGGTCGTCGTGGCCAGCCGCGGCGACGGTCGCGGTAAGGTCCGAAACGGCTCACACGCGTGCTCCGCACGGCAGCGGGCATCAGGCCTTCACGACGCCAGCCTGCAGGTCCCGGAGATAGCGGGCCCGCATCTGCGCGAGCAGCATCCCGAGATAGCCGTTGGCCCCGAGCGACAGAAAGAGCGCGATCAGGCTGCCCGTCAGCAGCGCCCAGGGCTTGTCCGATTTCGTCGCGAGCGCGGGATCGATGTCTCCGATCCGCGCTCCCGTCGAGGCCACCACCGGAGCGGCCCGCGGACGGCGCGAAGCCTCGATGACCGACCGCTCGACGGCAGGCGGCCAGGCGTCGGCCACGTAGATCTTCACCCGCCGCACGTCGCGAGAGTCCGCCGGAACGTCGCTCGTAAACGTATAGGGTGAGCCGCCGCGGACGAGGTCCGGCTCGACCCGCACGAGATAGTCACCACCGCCGTCGACAGCGGGCACGAACGCCGCCTCGATGGCCTCCGCCTGCGGCACGGCCGTCGCCAGGCACACCACCGCCAGCAGGGCGGCCACACTCTTCCTCGCACTCACCATTGTCGTCTCCCGAGATCTCTGGCACCCGTCGGCCTGTCGAGCAGCCGTGGTGACGGGGCCAGCGACTTGTCCCGGGCCGACCGTCAGGAAGATTTCACCTTCTCGACGGGCGTTCCTGCAACTCCCGCCGCCGAGTCGGCCCCAGCCAGGCCAGAGCCGCCCCCGTTGCCCGGCCCCGAGAGGCTGACGATCTCGGCCTGGAGCATCGTCAGGGCGGCCTGGAGAAAGGCCACCGCGATCGGCCCGACGAAGATGCCGATCGGCCCGAGCGCCCCTACCCCCCCGAGCACGCTCAAGAGCGCCAGGAGGGGATGCAGCTTGGATTGCCCGTGCAGCACGATCGGCTTGATGATGTTGTCGATCGTCGAGACCACGCAGGCACCCCACAGCGCCAGCCCCGCGGCCGCCCAGGTGTTCTTCACGAAAAAGAGCAGGTAGAGGCTGGCGGTCCCCCACACGGCCGCCGCGCCGACGAAGGGCACGAGCGCCCCGAAGAACGTCAGCAGCGTCAACAGGAAAACTCCCTTGAGGCCGGCCATGTAGAAGCCGAAGCCGGCGAGCACGGCCTGCACGATCGCCGCCAGCAGCGTCGAGCTGACGACCGCCCGGCTCACCTCCTCGAACTCCTCGAGCAGTTGCCACTGGTAGCGACGGTCGAGCGGGACGAGCCGGGTGACGGCGTCGAGCATCCGCGGCCCGTCGGCGAGAAAATAGAAGAGGCTCACGGTCATCACCACCAATCCGATCAGCAGCTTGACGACCACGACCGGCGCCCGCTTCGCGATGGGCCCGATCCATTCCTCCGCCTGCTTGGCGATCTCGGCGTTGACTTCCTCGCTCGTGAGATGCAGCCCGATGGCGTCGTTGACCGAATGCACCAGGCCGTCGAGCACCGTCGGGTCGAGCTTGAGGCCCTCCGGGCTGCGGAGCATCGCCACGGCGTCGCCGCCCGCCCGCGACACGAGCAAGAAGAGCGGCACGAGCACGATCAGGAGCACGAAGAGCGTCGTCAGGCCCGCGGCGATCCAGTCGGGCAGGCGGAACCGCTCCCGCAGCCAGCGATGCAGCGGACCGAAAATGACGACGAGCATCGCGGCCAGCAGGAGCGGCAGCAGGAAACTCGCCATCACCCGCAGCGACAGCAGCCCGAAAATCGCCACGAGCCCGAGAATCACGCCGAACGAAACCAGCCGCGTCATCGTGCTACCTCTGCGTGCTTCCGTGCGCACCAGTCGCCTGCCACCCATCGGGCTGCGGCCCGCCGAGCCGTTCGACGCGGGCATCGCCCGATGCGAGTGTAGGCGATGCGCCGTCGCGCGCCAGCCGCGGCCCACCCGCAGGCCGCATGGCGGCTTCTCGGCCGGGCAAGTATCCTGCTCCCGGCCCGTCCCCGCCCGCGTCAACACCGCGGTCGCCCCGCCCATCCCCGGCCGCCCATGGACACCCCCGCCGTCTCGCTCGTCGTGCCGCTCCGTGACGAGGAGGGCAATGTGACGCCGCTCGTGGGCGAGATCCGCGCGGCGCTCGACGCCGCGGGCTGGTCCTGGGAGCTCTTCTTGATCGACGACGGGTCGACCGACGGCACCCTGAGGGAGATCGAGTCGCTTGCCGCGGCCGACGCCCGGATCGAAGTGATCCGGCTCGAACGCGGCCGCGGCAAGTCGGCCGCTCTCGCCGCCGGCTTCCCCCGCTGCCGGGCCGAGCGGATCGTGATGCTCGACGGCGACGGTCAGGACGATCCGGCCGAGATCCCGCGGATGCTCGCGCTCCTTGGCGGCCGCGCCGATCTCGTCAACGGCTGGAAGACGCCGCGGCTCGATCCCTGGCACAAGACGTTCCCGTCACGTGTCTTCAACTGGCTCGTCGGCCTGTGCACGGGCCTCTGGCTCCACGACCACAACTGCGGCCTGAAGGCGCTGCGGAGCGAGGTCGCTCGCCGGCTCGACCTCTCGACCGGCATGCACCGGTTCATCCCGGTGCTCGCCGCGGCGGAGGGCTTTCGCGTCGCCGAGATCCCGGTGCACCACCGGCCGCGAACCCGCGGCAGCTCGAAATACGGCGTCGCCCGGTTCCTGCACGGGCTCGTCGACCTGTCCCGGGTCGCGCTGCAGGTCCGCGGCGGCGTGCGGCCGCTCGGCAGGCCGCTGCAGGGGGCGTCGCGGGCGAGTCTGCGCCGGGGCGTGTATGCGATCCTCGCGACGATGGCCCTGGCCGCAGTGCTCGGCCGGATCGGCGCGGTCGCGAGCGTCGACCGCCTGCAGCTCGAAAAGAGGCTCGTGACGGAGGCGGTCGCCAAGGCCCGGGCGGCGGGCACCGAGGCCGACCCGGCGGCGATCCAGGATCGCATCGCCCGTGAGAAGCGGCTCCTACGGCCCTTTCTCTCGGGGAACGACCGCAGCCGCTGGCTCACGATCCGGGCGCTCGTGGAGCGAGGCGAGTTCGCCATCGACCAACTCGTGGTCGAGCCGGGTTGGGACACGATCGACGCGGTGGTCCATCCCGATGCCTCCGGCCGCCTACGGCTCTACTCGAGCAAGCCGCCGCTTCTGGCGGTGCTCTGCGCCGCGCCCTACTGGCTCCTCCACAAGCTCACCGGCTGGACGCTCGGCGATCATCCGTTCGAACTGGGTCGCATGCTCATGGCGCTCTACGGCCTCGTGCCCCTGGGCATCTGCATGGCGTTCACGTTTCGGCTCGTCGACCGGATCGGCACGACCGACTGGGGCCGGCTCTGGTCGGCGGGTCTCGCCGCCGGCGGCACGCTCCTCAACACCTTCGCGATCGTGCTCACCAACCACCTGCCGGCCGCCGCCTGCACGGCGGTGAGCGGCTTCCTGCTCCTGCGGATCGCCGCCGATGGCCTGCGGTCGCGGACCGCCTTCGCGGCGGCGGGCGCCGCAGCCGCACTCGCCGCGGCCTTCGATCTGCCGGCGCTGGCCTGGCTGGCCGCCGTCGTGGTCGTGCTGGCACTCTCCGACCTGCGGCGCACGCTCACGGCCGCCCTGCCCGCCGCGGCCGCGGTCGCCGCGTTGGCGCTCGGCAGCAACTGGCTTGCCCACGGCACCGTGTCGCCTCCCTATGCCCATCGCGCCACGGCGCGGGCCGCGTCCGTGCCGCCCGGAGTCACCCTGCGCGAGGGCGAATCCTGGAATCCCGACAACTGGTACGACTTCGCCCTGCGGCTGCCGGACGGCCGGCTGCTCGAGAGCTATTGGCGGAATCCACAGGGCGTCGATCGGGGCGAACCGTCGGCCGCCCGCTACGCCCTGCACGCGGTCATCGGCCATCACGGCATCTTTTCGCTCACGCCCGCCTGGCTCCTGGCGATCCCGGGCGTGGCCCTGCTGGCGACGGCCGCGGGTCGGGCGCAGGCTGCCAGCCGGAATGCGACGGGAAGCCGCCGCACCGACGCCTCCGCCGTCGGCATCGGGATGCTCGGCACGGCGATCGCCGTGGTGTCGGTCGTGGTGATCACCTTCTACCTCTCGCGGCCGCCGC
Organism: Planctomycetota bacterium; assembly: GCA_046046235.1. Lineage (GTDB taxonomy): Bacteria > Planctomycetota > Planctomycetia > Pirellulales > UBA1268 > CAMCQY01. Next base: position 31,533 of record JBJOKF010000008.1, read on the forward strand.
TGGATCGCAACTACGGCGGCACGTCGAGTGGCTTCCGATGGGTGTTTTGGCTCGCGCCGCTCTGGGTGGCCGCGACGGTGCCCGCCGCCGACCGTCTCGCCGGGAGCCGCACGGGGCGGGCGCTGGCGCTCCTGCTCCTGGGCCTGTCGGTCGTATCGGTCGCGCATCCGACGTGGAGCCCCTGGACGATGCCCTGGATCCAGCGCTGGCTCGTGCATGCCGGCTGGCTCTCGCCGTAAGTGGCGTGCAGCAGCGATCGATGGAGGCGCCGGTGAGTGGCCGCCCACGCCCCGTCGCCGGACGTTCGCATCGGCCCTCCTGGCCTCCGCTCACTCGGATGCCGACGGCGCTTCGCCATCCTGGCTGCGCTTGTCGGCATACGCCGGCTCTCGGGGCATGGGCGGCCCCTCACCTCCCGTACTCGCCGCGCAAGCGTCCTCGATGTCGCGGGTCGCGGCGGGCCAGTAGGTCGGAAGCGGCGCTTCGATCAAAATCGCTTCCCGGGAGTCCGGATCCGTGTAGCCGATCTGCCAGGCATGCAAAGCGATCGGCCGTGACCGCCGATCGGCCTCGGCTTGCTCGGCGTCCGAGGCGGCCGGCCAATCGGCCCGCGGTGTGCCGTAGAGGTCGTCTCCGACGATGGGCAGCCCCCGGCTCGCAGCCTGCAGCCGGAGCTGATGCATGCGGCCGGTGAGCGGTGCGAGCTCGAGCAGAAGCTGGCCGTTCGTGAGGGCCGTGAGGCGTTGCACCTCGGTCACCGCCTCGCGGCCGCCCGCGGCGTCGGCGGCGACGAGCCGGGCCTGCGCCCGGTCGGGAATCTTCTCGATGAAGTCGCGCCACACGGCCTTGGTTCCCGGCGCGGGTGGCACGTCGCGATCGCCGCCTGCGTTCATGACGATCGCCAGATAGCGTTTCCGTACCTGCCGCCGCTCGAACTGCCGCGAGAGTTGCCGCGCCGCCCGGGGCGTGGTCGCCAAGAGCAACACGCCCGATACCGCGCGGTCGAGCCTGTGCGGCACGCCCAGATAGCCCGCAGTTCCGGCGGACGACAGCCGGTCGCGCAGCCACGACTCGACCGACGGGATCCCGGGCGGCGCCTGCGTCGGCCAGCCGGCCGGCTTCCAGAGCGCGACCACCCCACTCGCCTCTTGAAGCACCCGGATCCGGTCGACGGAGTCGAGGTCACTGGGGAAAGGCATCTTCTCTCCATGACGCGGGGGTGCCGCACGGCGGACAGGACGCCGCGGGCTTGCCGCCCTGC
>JBJOKF010000141.1:0-3556 GCA_046046235.1 Planctomycetota bacterium
CTTCGACGGCCGGTTTCTCATCGCCGACTTCCGCGGGGCCGCGGCGGGCAGCAGCGTGACCACGTTCCGCCTCCGGCCCCAGGGAGCGACGTTCGAGCCCTACGACATCGAGCCGACGTTCAAGGACATCCTCGCCACCGACGTCGAGATCGGTCCGGACGGCGCCGTCTGGATCTCCGACTGGGTCGCGGGCTGGAACGGCCCCGGCAAGGGTCGACTCTGGCGGTTCAGGCCCAAGGAACAGGATGCGCAGGCGGTCGCCGAGGTCCGCGACCTGCTCGCCGGCGACTGGCAGGCGCTGCCCGCAGATCGGCTCGTCGAGCTGCTCGGTCATGCCGACCGGCGGCTGCGGCTCGAGGCCCAGTGGGAACTGGCTCGCCGCGGCGACGCCGCGGGCCTTGCTGCCACGGCCTCCGACTCGAGCCGCCCGCTCCTCGCGCGCGTGCATGGCATCCAGGGGCTCGGGCAGATCGGCCGCCAGGGCGGCCAGCCCTCGAGCGACGCTGCGGCGGCGGCCTGCGCCGGCCTCCTCCGCGCCTGCAGCGACTCAGCCTGGGAGGCGCGGATGGTTGCAGCCCGTGCGCTGGGGGAACTTCCTGCCGACGCGCCCAAGCGGCCGGCGATCCGCGAGGCGATCCTCACGGCCCTTGCAGACGCGCATCCACACGTCCGCGTCGCCGCCGCGATCGCCGCAGGCCGACTCAGCCAGAAGCTGAACGACACTCCCGCGGTCGTCGATCGGCTCGTGGAGATGGCCCGGTCCGATGCGATGCAGGATCCGACACTGCGGCATGCGATCGTGGTGGGTCTTGCCGGCGCGACTCCGACCGACCGGCTCGGCTCGCTCGGCGCCGATGCGTCGGCCGGCGTCCGGCTCGCCGCGTGCCTCGCGATGCGGCGGCTCGCCGACTCACGGATCGCCGCCTTCCTCGCCGACGCCGACGAACGCGTGGCCCTTGAAGCCGCCCGGGCCATCCACGACCTGCCGATTCCCGCCGCCCTGCCCGCGCTCGCCGCCCGCGCGGCTGACGGGCCTGCCGCGGAGCCTTTCCTACGGCGGGCGATCTCGGCCGCCGAGCGACTCGGCACCCCCGCCGCGGCAGAGACGCTCGTGCGGATCGTCGGGCGGCCTGATGCGACGTCGGAGGCGCGGATCATGGCCTTGGACGTGCTGCACGACTGGGGAAGCCCGCCTCCGAAGAATCGGGTGACCAACGTCTGGCAGCCGCATGCCCTGCCCCGCGACCGGGCCGTCGCCCGCGGCGTTCTGGAGCCCGCCCTTGGCGACCTGCTGGACCGCTCGGGGCCCTCGGGCGACTCGGTGAAGCTCGACGAGGCCACCCGCTCGGCACTCCTCACCACCGCCTCGGCCCTCGGCATCAAGGAAGTGGGCCCGCTGCTCTGCGCCTGGTCGCTCGATGCGGGTTGCAGCCCTGCGTCACGGGCCCGGGCGATCGATTCGCTGCTCGCGGCCGACGATCCCGGAGTCGTCGATCTGGCTGCCCGGCTGCTCGACGACCCGCAGCCGCTGGTGCGGACGGCCGCCAGGCGGGTGCGGGTCGCGAAGCTGCCCCCGACGGAGGTCGTGCCCGAGCTCGCCACAGCCACGGCTGCCGCCGACACGGCCGAGCGCCAGGCCGCCGTCCGCCTGCTCGGCGGCATCGACCATCCGGCGGCCCGCGACGCGGTCGCCGCGCTCGTTGCCCTCCTCGACGCGGGCCAGCTCGATCCGGCGATCGAACTCGAGACGAACGAGGCCGCGTCCTCCCGGCTCGGCAAGGAACGTGCCGACGCACTCGCCGCGGCCCGGGCGACCGGTCCCGACCCGCTCGGCCTCTGGCGGGATGTCACGGCGGGCGGCGATGTGGCGGCAGGCCGTGAGGTCTTCTTCGGGAAGACCGAGGTCTCCTGCGTCCGTTGCCACAAGGCGGAGCAGAAGGGTGGCGACGTCGGGCCGCAGCTCGACGGCATCGCCGGCAAGCGGGACGCCCGCCACCTGCTCGAGAGCATCGTGCAGCCCGACGCGAAGGTGGACGACGCCTTCCGCACGACGGTGATCGCCACCGACGACGGCCGCACGGTGGCGGGCATCGTGGTGGGCGAGGATGCGCAGGAGCTCAAGCTCAAGAACGCCGAAGGGAAGATCGTCACCGTGCCGATCGCGTCGATCGACGAACGGACGAGCGGACCGAGCGCCATGCCTGCGGATCTGGCCGGCAAGCTCACCCGCCGCGAACTTCGCGACCTGCTCGCCTGGCTCCAGAGCCTGAAGTGACCGGGGCCTCGAGGGGACCGCCACCGCCTGACGTGTTTGGGCGGCGCCCGGGCCCGTGACGAGCCAACCTGCTGCCCGAAGCTTTCGCCCGAAGCTTTCGCCCGAGGCTTTCGCCCGAGGCTTTCGCGTTGAGGCCGACTCGCGGCCGAAAACGCTTACTTGTTCATCGGCGGGTCGTCGAGCGCGAAGACGAAAGCGTTCGCACCCTTTGCGGTTACCTCGGCGGTGAGGCCGGATGCGTCAGGGGAGCGATAGCGGTCGGGGAGGTGCGACTTCTCCACCGGAGCTGGAACCGCATCGCCCTCGTTCCGGGGCGCCGCCGGCGAATCGTAGGTGAGCTTCTCGATCGTGACGCGATGCTTGCCGGCCACCGCGCCGTCGCCGTCGCGGAACGTCTGCAGGACGAACATGCCCCGTGCGTCCGTGTACCCGAAGGCGGAGTAGTCTTGGCCATTCTCCGGGAGCTTCGTGTGGAAGACGACCTTCGCCGCCTCGACCGGCCGGCCCCGCATCTCCACCCGTCCGCGCACCGCATGCGTCTTGGGACGCGCCCGGGTCCATTTGTCCTCCTTCGCGGCGGAGCAGCTCACGCAGCCGAAGAGCACGATCACGACCAGGGCAAAGCGACACTCGACAGACATCATGCGTGCGTTCCTTCATCGCAAGGAATCGGCAGGGCTTTGGATCAGTCCAAGCTGCCGGCGTCGCCGCCGGCACGACTACCGAGCGCTCCCCACACGCCGCATGGCGAGGCGGCCGTCTCCCCCGGGGCGCACGACGTGGCCGAGTCGCAGCCGCCGTTGTCGATCGTCTCGGAGACGAACCGCACCGCTCCGTCGGCAAACACCACGTGCACCCCGCCGGGATGCTTGCTGGTCGGCGGCATGATGCCGCCGTTCATCTCCGACATACACGCCGGTGCGTTGGGCCGCAGCACGGTGTTGAAGTTGACCTTGCCGGCGCGGCCAAACCAGGCCGTTCCGCCCCGCGACCGCCAGGCCGAGTTCAGGGAGGACGTGTAGCGGCCGCCCGTGAAGCTCTGCCGACAGGCGGACGGGTTGGTCGTGTTCGCGCTCGAAGTCGCCGAGGCGTCGTTGAACGCAGTCCAGTCATTGGGCGAAGCGACTTGCTCCGCGACGGAGGCCCGCAGCCCCTCGGCGAGCATCGTCGTCTTCGAGAGCCCGTCGGCGATGTCCTTGAAACGCACCTTGCTGCGGAGTCCGAAGAGCCCCCGCACCACGCCTTTGGTCGTGCACTGGCCCGCCACCGGACAGACCGACA
>JBJOKF010000173.1:0-6844 GCA_046046235.1 Planctomycetota bacterium
CCGCCGCGGGCGGAGCCGTCGAGCTTCGCCAGCACGATGCCGGTGCAGCCGGCCGCCTCCTTGAAGCCCTTCGCCTGCGAGAGGGCGTTTTGCCCGGCGGTCGCGTCGATGACCAGGAGCACCTCGTGCGGCGCATCGGGCACCTGCTTGGCGATCACCCGGCGGATCTTCGCCAACTCCTGCATGAGGTTCGACTGCGTCTGCAGCCGGCCGGCCGTGTCGACGATGCAGACGTCGAAGCCGCCCTCGAGGGCCCGGGCCACGGCCCGGTGCGCCACGCTCGCCGGATCACAACCCGGCTCGCCGCGGACGATCTCGGCGCCGAGCCGCCCGGCCCACATCGCCAACTGCTCGACCGCCGCCGCCCGGAACGTGTCGCCCGCCCCGAGGACCACCCGCTGCCCCTCGCGGGTGTAGAGGCGGGCCAGCTTGGCGATCGACGTGGTCTTGCCGGAGCCGTTGACGCCCGTCACGAGGATCACGGTCGGGCCCGTCGGGGCCGTCGCCACGGCGGCGCCCGTGCGTTCGAGGCGGCCGAGCAGTTGCCGGCGGATCGAGTCGACCACGACCTCCGGATCGACGACGCGGGCCCGCAGCCGGTCGCGGACGTCGTCGACGATGGCCTCCGCGGCCGCCGGTCCCATGTCGGTGCGGATGAGCGCGGCCCGTAGTTCCCCGAGAAACTCCTCGTCGACGAGCCGCCCCTCCCGCTTGAAGAGATCACGGACGTCGGTGCTCAAGACCTTCGCGGTCTTCGCGAGGCCGGCCCGCAGCCGGTCGAGCAGGCCGGGCCGCGCGGGCTCGACGGCCGGATCGGCGGCCGCGGCCGGCGGGACATCGGTCGACTTGCTTCCGAAGCGGAAGAGGGCCATGAGGCGTTCTCGTCAGGGGTTCGTCATGTGCGCGTCGGCAGGGGTGCCGTCGCGATCGGCCAGGATGCGGCCCAGGAGGCCCGCCACGAACCGGGGCGACTCCTCCGATCCGTAGCGGCGGGCCAGATCGATCGCCTCGTTCACCGCCACCGGGCCCGGCACGTCGGTATGCAGCAGTTCGTAGACGGCGATCCTCAGGATCGCCCGGTCGGTCGCGGCCATGCGCGACACGCGCCAGCGAAGGGCGCGGCTCTCCAGCTCCGCGTCGAGCGCCGCCCGCTCGGCCTGCACGCCGTCGACCAGGTCGCGGGCGAAGGCGACGAGCGGCGGGAACCGCAGCCGCCCGATCAAAAACCGATCGAGGTGCTGCTGGTCGGGATTGGCTTCGAGCTGATAGAGCGCCTGCAGGGCGACTTCACGGGCTCGGCGGCGGGTGGACATCGGGCGGAGGACTCGCGGTCGAACGAAGGTCGTGCGAAACACCACACCTGCGGGCGGCCGCAGGTCACGCGGGGCCTCGACCGCGCAGCTGGCCGAACAGGGAGATCATCTCGATCGCGGCGGAGGCACACTCGGCCCCTTTGTTACCGGCGAGGTTGCCGGCGAAGCCTTCGGCCGCCCCGCCACCGGCCCGCGCGAACGCCTGCGCGAGCGTATCGCAGGTGAGCACGCCGAACAAGACAGGCAGGCCGCGCGTCCGCGCCACCGCCTCGATGCCGCCGGCCACGGCGCGGGCGATGTGCTGATCGTGCGTCGTCTCGCCACGGATGATCGCCCCGAGGCAGAGAATCGCCGCATGCCCGCCCGTGGCCGCGAGCACGTCGGCCGCCGACGGCAGCTCGAAGGCGCCGGGCACCCACGCGACATCGATCCGCTCGGCCGGCAGTCCGGCGGCGGTGAACGTCGCCACGGCCGCGTCGAGTAACCGGCGGGTGACGGACTCGTTGTAGCGAGAGACGACGATCGCCACGCGCAGCTGCGGATCGAGCCGGTCGGCCCGGCCCACGACCTCGTTCACGCCGACCATGACGCGTCCCTCACGACTTCAGGCTCATCAGAAACTCGCTGTTCGACTTCGTCTTCGCCAGCCGGTTGACGAGCAACTCCATCGCATCGGCGGGGTTCATCTCCCCGAGCACCCGACGGAGCACGCAGATCCGCCGGTATTCATCGGGCTCGAGCAGGATCTCCTCGCGGCGGGTGCCGGAGCGATTGATGTCGATCGCCGGGTAGATCCGTTTGTCGACGAGCCGCCGGTCGAGCACGATCTCGTTGTTGCCCGTGCCCTTGAACTCCTCGAAGATCACGTCGTCCATCTTGCTGCCGGTGTCGACGAGCGCGGTGGCGATGATCGTGAGCGACCCCCCCTCCTCAACCTTGCGGGCGCTGCCGAAAAACCGCTTGGGCCGCTGCAGGGCCCCCGAGTCGACGCCGCCGGAGAGGATCTTGCCGGAGTTGGGCACCTCCGCGTTCCATGCCCGCGCCAGCCTGGTGATCGAGTCGAGGAAGATGACCACGTCGCGGCCGTACTCGACGAGCCGCTTGGCCTTCTCCTGCACCATGTCGGCCACCTGCACGTGCCGGCTGGCGTTTTCGTCGAAGGTCGAGCTGATCACCTCGCACGACGGTCCGCGGACCTGCCGCTCCATGTCGGTGACCTCTTCGGGCCGCTCGTCGATCAGGAGCATGAAGACGTAGGCCTCGGGGTAGTTGGCGAGCACCGCCTTGGCCATCTTCTGCAGGAGGATCGTCTTGCCGGCCCGCGGCGGGCTCACGATCAGGCCGCGCTGGCCGAAGCCGATCGGCACGATCAGGTCGACCACCCGCATGGCGATCTCGTCGGGGGTCGTCTCGAGCACGATCCGCTCGTCGGGATGGAGCGGCGTCAGGTCGTCGAAAAAGACCCGCGTCGACAGCTTGGCCGGATCCTCGCCGTTGATCGCCTCGACACGCAGGAGCGCGAAGTACCGCTCGCTCTCCTTCGGCGGGCGGATCTGCCCCGCGATGCTCATGCCGTTGCGGAGGCCGAACCGGCGGATCTGGCTCGGCGACACGTAGATGTCGTCCGGGCAGGAAAGGTAGTGGTGCTCCGGGCTGCGGAGAAAGCCGAAGCCGTCGGGCAGGATCTCGAGCGTGCCCTCGCCGAACATCAGGCCATTGAGCTTGATCCGCTCCTTCAGGATGCGGAAGACGAGGTCGCTCTTCTTCACGCCGGTCACGTCGCCGACGTGCTCCTGCCGCGCGAGCTCCACCAGCTCCTGCATCGACAGCTTCTGGAGCGCGGCGACCTGGGAGTCGCCCTTTTTCAGCGACTCATAATGCTCGCTGATGTCCGCACCGTCCTTCACCTCGGCGGCGATCTCCTCCGCCAGCGAAAGCGGTTCGCGGTCGAGGTCGTCACGGGAAGCGTCGGGGGACATCGGAAGCCTTTGACCGCGGCCGAGGCCGCGAACGGGAGGAGGGAGGCGGGAGGCGACGCGAGGCGGGGCCGATCACGGAGGCTCTACCTCGCCCGGCCACCTAGGAAGGCGAACCGTGCCGAAGAGCTTCACCCCCGATCGACCGCCGTCGCCGCCGGACCGGGGAGTCGTGACCAGATGCAATCGACTTGCTCGAGAGTATACGCCAAATCCCCGGAGGCATCCACGGTGCAGATTTTCCCGGGATCGAGCGCCGCGGCCTCGTAACCGCGATTCCAGGCCGCCTCCCGGGCCTCCCGTTCGACCGCCGACCACTGCCGCGCGGCGAGCCGCGTCCGCCGGACCTCGTCGGCGCACTCAACCACCACCAGCAGATCGCAGCGGTCCGCCCAGCCGGCCTGCACGAGCAACGGCACGTCGAGCACGACCACCTCGCCGGCGACCGCCGGCGTTGCGAGTGCCGCCTCGATCCGGCCGCGAACGCGCGGCCGCACGACCCCTTCGAGCCACTCGAGCGCCCGAGCATGCTCGGGCGTCGGACCGAAGACCCGTTCCGCCACCGCCCGCCGTCGCACGCGGCCCTGCGCATCGACCGTTTCCTTCCCGAAGTGGGCGGCGACCTGCCGCACGACATCGTCTTCGCCAAGCACATCGTGGGCGATCCGGTCGGCGTCCACCACCCGCGCCCCGAGTTCGGCGAACCGCCGCGCCACGGTCGACTTGCCCGCCCCGATCCTGCCAATCAGCCCGACGACCGTCATGCCGCTCACCCCTTTTCGCATGCCGCCCACGTCGCCCCCTCGTGCACCGAGACCTCGAGCGGCACCTCGAGCGTCATGGCCTGCCGCATCTCCCGCTCCACGACCTCCCGCACCGCCGCCACCTCGCCGGCGGGCGCTTCCAGGAGCAGTTCGTCGTGGATCTGCAGGACGAGCGCCGCCCGCGGGGCCGCTTCCCGCAGCCGTGCCACCACCGCCAGCATCGCCAGCTTGATGAGATCCGCGGCCGAGCCCTGCACCACCGTGTTGATCGCGGTCCGCTCCGGCAGCGAGAGCGCGAAAACGCCGGCGGCGTTGCGGCGGCCGGCCTTGTCACGCACGCCCGCGATCGCCCGCCTCCGCCCCAGCATCGTCGTCACGAAGCCGTCCCGTCGGCAGCGGTCGAGCACGTCGTCCATGAAGGCCGCGGCCCCCGCGAAGGTCGCCAGATAGGCGGCGATGAACGACGCGGCCTCCGCCTGCGGGATGCCGAGCGCCTTGGCGAGCCCGAAGCTGCTTTGCCCGTACAGGATGCCGAAGTTGACCGCCTTCGCGGTCCGCCGCATGGCGGCGGTGACGTCCGCCGGCGGCCTGCCGAACACGGCCGCGGCCGTCCGCGTGTGGATATCCTCGCCGCTCGCGAACGCCTCGCGCATCGCCGCATCGCCGGAGAGATGGGCGAGGATCCGCAGCTCGATCTGCGAGTAGTCGGCCGCGACGAACCGCCAGCCCGGCTCCCGCGGCACGAACGCCGCGCGAATCTGCTGTCCCTCCGCCGTGCGGATCGGGATGTTTTGCAGATTCGGGTCGCTCGAGCTGAGTCGGCCGGTCGCGGTCGCCGCCTGGTTGAAGGTCGTGTGAATCCGCCCCGTCGCCGGGGCGACGAGCGCGGGCAGCGCATCGACGTAGGTGTTTTTGAGCTTCGCATACTTGCGATGCTCCAGCAGCAGACCGGGCAGTGGATGGTGGGTCGCCAGTTCCTCGAGCACCTCCGCGTCGGTGCTCGGACCGGTCTTCGTCCGCTTCACCACCGGCAGGCCGAGTTCATCGAAGAGCACCGCGCGGATCTGCAGCGGCGAGGCGAGCGAGAACGGATGGCCGGCGAGGCGGTGGATCTCCTCTTCGAGCGCAGCCAGCCGCACGGCATACTCGACCGCGAGCGCCGCCAGCACGCCCCTGTCGAGACCCACGCCACGATGCTCCATGTCGGCCAAGACGCCCGCCAGCGGCATCTCGACGTCGGCGAAGAGCGCCGCCAGCCCGTCCGCGGCCAAGACCTCGGGCAGCCGCGCGGCGAGCGCCGCGGCGGTGCGGCAGGCCGCGACGGCCTGGGCGGCGTCGGCCGGATGATCGATGCCGGCCGGCGGCTCGACCCCGTGTCGCACGGCCACCTCCGCGAGCCCGAGGTTCCGCTCGCCCGCCTCGAGCAGGTAGGCGGCCAGCATTGTGTCGAACGCCCGGCCCGCAAGGTCACCTCCCGCGGCCCGCAGGAAGAGCGTCTGCCGTTTGAGGTCATGGCCCACCTTGGGCACTGCCGGGTCGGCGAGCAGCGACAGGAACGCCGCACTGCCGCGAAGCCGCTCGAGCGGCGCAAAGGCGGCTGCATCGCCGGCAACGACCGCCACGCCCGCGGGCGGGTCCATGAGCGACGCGGGAGACGCGGCGGTGCAGCAAATGGCCACCGGCGGCGCGGCCCGCAGCCTTGCGACCAGGGCGGCCCAGCCCGCCTCGTCGGCAGGCTCTGCGATGGCCCCACCGCATGCCACTGGAACGGGCACCGTCCGCTGCCCTTCGAGGCTCGCCCGCGGCTGCTCGACGCTCGCGGGCTCCGCATCGAAGTCGAAGAGCATGCGACCACCACTCCGCGGCCGGGCCGGCGGGGCCGCTGCCGCGGTGGTGGCGGCGGCATTGGCGACGGCGGGGACTCGCTCCCGCACCTTCGCCAACAAGCTCTTGAACCCCATCTGCCGGAGAAACTCGGCGAGCGTTGCCGGATCGGCCTCGTGGCAGGCGGCCGTCTGCCAGGGAATGTCGATCGGCACGGCGGTGTCGAGACGGATCAGTTCGCGGGCCGTGCGGGCGGCGTCGGCGTGCAGCCGGAGGTTCTCCCGGCGCTTGGTGCCCGCCACGGTCTCGACCTGCTCGAGCAGCCGGTCGAGCGTGCCGTGGGCCTGGAGCAGTTCGGCCGCGATCTTGGGGCCGATACCGGGCACGCCGGGCACGTTGTCGACCGAGTCGCCTACGAGCGACAGGAAGTCGACGACCTGCTCGGGGCGGATGCCCCACTCGGCGACGAGCTCGTCGGGCCCGAACAGCGAGCCCGTCCGCAGGTTCATGAGCCGCACCCGGTCGCCGAGCAGCTGCCGCGCGTCCTTGTCGGACGTCGCGATCACGCACGCGCCGCCGGCCGCGACCGTGCGAACAGCGAGCGTCGCCAGCAGGTCGTCCGCCTCGAAGCCGACCCGCTCGAGGCACGGGATGCCCATCACGTCGAGCAGCCGGCGAATGAGCGGGATCTGCGGCACGAGATCGTCCGGCATGGCGGCCCGCGTCGCCTTGTAGGCCTCGAACCGTTCGTGGCGAAAGGTCGGTCCGGGGGCGTCGATCGCGCAGAGCAGGTAATCGGCCTTTTTGCGGTCGATGATGTCGAGCAGGTCACGGGTGAAGCCGAACACGGCCGACACGGGCGTGCCGTCCGGAGCGGACATCTCCGGCAGCGCGTGGAAGAGCTGATAGACCCGTGAGAGCGTGTCGATCGCCCAGACCTTCCGGCCCTGCAGATCGGGATCGGTCG
>JBJOKF010000075.1:0-48039 GCA_046046235.1 Planctomycetota bacterium
TGCAGAACTTCTTCAAGCTCTACAAGAAGGTCGGCGGCATGACGGGCACCGCCATGACCGAGGCGAACGAGTTTTGGAAGATCTACAAGCTCGACGTCATCGCCATCCCGTCCAACCGCGGGCTCAAGCGTCTCAACCACCCGGACGTCATCTACCGCACCGAACGCGAGAAATGGGTGGCCGTCGCCGACGAGGTGGAGCGGATCCACCGCTGGGACACGCTCGCCCTGTCCGACGGCACCTGGCGGGTCGGGACGATCGTCGGCGACTCGGCAGGCGAGATCGAGATCGAGCCGAAGGGGGAGCGCAGCGTCGAGCGGATCCCGCGGTCGAAGGTCAAGGACATGCAGCGACGCGGGCTGCCGGTGCTCGTCGGCACCGTGTCGATCGAAAAGAGCGAGCACCTCTCGCACTTGCTCGAGAAGCGGGGCATCGAGCACCAGGTCTTGAACGCCAAGCACCATAAGCGAGAGGCGGAGATCATCGCCCAGGCGGGCCGGCTCGGCGCCGTTACGATCGCCACGAACATGGCCGGCCGCGGCACCGACATCATCCTCGGCGGCAATGCGGAGACCCTGGCCTGGGCCCGCCTCCAGGACCGTTACGCCACGCGGCTCGACGTGCCGAAGGAAGAGTGGGACGCGCTGGTCGCCGAGATCGCGGCCCGCGAGAAGATGAAGGAGGAGGGGGAGCAGGTCCGCGCCATGGGCGGCCTGCAGATCATCGGCACGGAGCGGCACGAGGCCCGCCGCATCGACCTCCAGCTCCGCGGCCGCTGCGGCCGCCAGGGCGACCCTGGCTCGAGCCGGTTCTTCCTGTCGCTCGAAGACGACTTGATGCGGATCTTCGCCGGGGAGTGGGTGAAGAACGTGCTCACCCGGCTGGGCATGCAGGACGGCGAGGCGATCGAGAGCCGCATGGTGACCCGGCGGGTCGAGGCGGCGCAGAAGAAGGTCGAGGAGCGGAACTTCGAGGTCCGTAAGAACCTCCTCGAGTACGACGAGGTCATGGACGAGCAGCGGAAGCGGGTCTACGGCTTTCGGCAGCGGATCCTCGACGGCGAGCCCTGCCGCGACCTGATCCTCGACATGGTCGACCGCCAGATCGACCAAAACATCGGCACCTTCCTCGACCGCGACTACGGGACCCAGACGTTCGCCACCTGGGCCTCCGGCCAGCTCGCGTGCGAGCTCGACGCCGCCGATTACCGCGGCATGTCGCCGGAGGAGGCGGACCGGCGGGCGGTGGACGAGGCGGTGCGGCAGTCGGAAGGGCTCATCTTCGAGGCCGTCGAGGAGAACCTCCCGACGAGCGAGGACGAGGCCGAATGGAACTGGTCGGCCCTGGCCTCCTTCGCCAACAGCCGTTGGCGGCTGTCGGTCAACGACCGTGACCTGAAGCGGGTGGGCCGCGACGGAGTGGCGGAGTTCCTGCAGGAGCGGGCCCGCGAGGCGATTCAGCGGATCGACCTCGCGGAAGGGGCGCGATTCCTCGAGCCTGACTTCGGCCTCCGCAGCGCCCGCGGCTGGACGGAATGGCGGTTCGGAACGGCGCTCGACGATGCCGATCTCGCCGAGGTCGCGAAGATCGGCGGCGACGCTCAAGCCTTCAAGCAACTCGCCCGCCGCAAGGCTCGCGAGGCCTACGCGCGGCGCGAAATCGAGTATCCGGTTCTCGTCGGCCTTTCCCACTTCACGCACCGCGCGTCGGACGGCGTGCGGCTCGACCGCGAGGGTCTGCTCGCATGGGCGCGGGAGCGGTTCGATCCCGCGCTGACCGCGGATGACCTCTCCGCCAACGACCTCGACGGCCTCAAGGCGGCGCTCGTGGCGGCCAGCAGCCGCCGGCACGGGCAGTCCGACGACAGCCGGGACGAGATGAAGCGGATGGAGCGGGCCGTGCTCCTGCAGATCCTTGACAACGCGTGGAAGGATCACCTCTTGGCAATGGACCACCTACGGTCCAGCGTCGGGCTGCGGGGCTACGCCCAGGTCGATCCGAAGGTCGAGTACAAACGCGAGGGCATGCGGACCTTCGACCTGATGTGGAAGGCGATCGACGAGCGGGTTACCGACATCGTTTATCGCATCGAGGAGGTCGAGGACGACGCGCTGCGGAGCACCTGGAAGGAGACCGCCGCGATCCATGCGGAGGCCGCGCCGGCCACGCTCCCGCAGCCGGGCGCCTCGGGCGAGCCGGCGGCCGAGGCGGCAGCCGACCCGCGGTCCGCCGCCGCGGTCGAGCCGATCCGCAACCTCGGTCAGAAGGTCGGCCGCAACGACCCCTGCCCCTGCGGCAGCGGCAAGAAGTTCAAAAACTGCTGCGGCAAGTCGAGCGGCGTGGCGACCGCTTGAGCGAAGCTCAGCGCGGGAGCCCCGCTTGACCGCGGACGGCATGCACGGCGAGGTAGTGGCCGGTGCCCCATCGCGTCGGGAGCCGCTCGAGCACTTCGCAGGCCCCGAGCATTCGCAGGAACAGCGATCGTCCCGTTGCTCCGAACAGGCATACCGGGCCGGCCAACGCCACGGCGATCGCCCGCGGGCAATGCAGGACCGCCGTCATCTGCCGGATCTCGAAGCCGGCTGCCCGCACGACCGCTTCGAGGGGCCGGCGGTGCAGCGTCTTCCCGACCTGGTAGGGCACGATACCGAGCCGGCGCACGCCCCGCGACAGCGGCCCGTTGCGCAACCAGATCACCGGATTGCCCGGATTGTCGAGCGTGAGGACCAGACTGCCTCCGGGCCGTAGCACGCGGGCGAGTTCGCGAAGCGCACATGCGATCTCGTCCTCCGACTCGAAGTGATCGAGCGTCGAGCCGGAGAAGACGGCGTCGAAGCGACCGTCTGCAAACGGCAGCGACCGCACGTCGGCGACCACCGCCTCGAGGCCAGCGTTGCGGGCCTCGGCCTCCGCCACGACGACCGGAGACAGGTCGATGCCCGCGACCGCCCAGCCACCGGCTACCAAGTCGCCGACGAGCCCGCGGCCCGCCACCTCGTCGAAGAGATCGGTCTTCAGCAGTCGCGGCCGATGTCCCGCCACAGGCATATCCAGCGGCGTGGCGCCGATCCAGCGATCGAGGAGTTCCAGCTGGTGCTGATCGGTGAACGACCGCCACAACTGCTGGGGGCGGCGCCGCCGCCAATCAGCGCCTACATGATCCCAGTAGGCTTGCTCGGCAGAGGACATCGTCACTCGTGGCGGTGCTTCGATCGCTCGACGCGACAGGGTACCATCATCGTCGTCCTCAGTTCCAGCGACGGCTCGCAGCGCGATGCAACCGGCCCTGAAAAACACCCTGCACTGCATCGTCGACAACACCCTGCGGCGGCACGCGCTCGTCCTGCATCGGAGCGCCGCGGGCAGCATGCTCGTGGCCGGCGAGGAACGCTGGGCGCACTACCTCCCCGAGCGCTTCTTCGGCTCCGCCTCCCGCGAGCAGACGCGGCTGGGCACCTTCCGCGCGGCGCAGCTCCCCGCCGCGCTCGCCCGCTGGCACGACGTCGCCGACATCACCGTCGTCCGCGTCGATCAGGTCTCGGAGCGACTGTTTTCCCCCATGGACTGGTTGCGCGTGCCTGAGTGGATTCGCATGGTGGCGCCGGTGCCGACGTCGCCCGGCGCCTTCGCCGCCAACAGCGCCCGCAGCGATCTCCGGCGCGTCCGGAACAACGGCCTGACCTGGCGGATCAGCCACGATCCCGCCGAACTGGCCACATACCTGCGCCGCGACTATTACCCCTACACGCGTCTCCGCCACGGCGACGACGCCTTCGTGCTGAGCCCGCGGCTCATGCGGCGGGCCTTTCGCC
The DNA here is from genome assembly GCA_046046235.1 of Planctomycetota bacterium. Lineage (GTDB taxonomy): Bacteria > Planctomycetota > Planctomycetia > Pirellulales > UBA1268 > CAMCQY01. Next base: position 3,813 of record JBJOKF010000075.1, read on the forward strand.
GCGGCGGCCTGCTGTGGGTGGAGAAGGACGGCACGCCGCTCGCCGGGCTGGTCTTCGAGCACGCGGCGCCGATGCTCCGGATGTCGACCGTGGCCTGCGTGGAGGCCGACGAGCGGCACCTCCTGCTCGGCGCGCTCGCCGGCATCTACATCTTCAGCTTCGAATACGCGCGGTCGCGCGGCCTACAAGTCCTCGATATGCGCGGCAGCAGGCCCTGCCTCCGCGACCCGCTTTTCTTCGTCAAGCGCAAGTACGGCGGTGAACTGGGGATCAAACCGGACAACGCCTACGACCTCCTCGTGCGGTGGAAGACGGTCACGCCCGCGGTGCTGCGGTTTTTTGCCGATTCACCGCTCGTCTTCCGCGACGCGGATGGCCTCTCCGCCATCCACGCCGATCGAGTCACGCCACGTGACCGGTTGCTTGCACCCGGACTCCGCCGGATCTTGACGCTCGCGCCCGACGCCCCCTTCGGCGATTGGCACGAAGATCGGGGCGACGATTCCGCCGCGGATCGTTAGCCTGTCCGCTGCCGCAGCCCGGATGCACGCGGCCGGCCACCTTCCGCCCACCCCGCGCCGCATGCTGCTCAACTGCATCTACCTCGCCGCCCTGCTCCTGCTCCTGCCCTGGGTCGCCTGGCGCAGGCTCTCGGGAGGCCGGCCCGTGGCGGCACCGTGGACTCGGTTCACCGGCGGCATCGCCCCCCTGCCCGCCGCGGCCGGCCGTCATCGCATCTGGCTGCACGGCGTGAGCGTCGGGGAGGTGCAACTGCTCGCTGTGCTGGCCGCCGAACTGCGGCGGCAGGCGGCGGCCGCCGGCCTCGCGATCGACTGCGTCGCCTCGAGTTCCACGACCACCGGCCTCGACGTCGCCGCCAAGCGATTCGGCCCCGACCACGTCTTCCCCTGCCCGCTCGACTTCACCTGGGCGGTCGACCGCGTGCTCGACCGCGTCCGCCCCGACCTGCTCGTGCTCGGTGAGCTCGAGCTCTGGCCGAACCTGCTCGCCCGGACGCACGCGCGGGGCATCCCGATCGTGGTCGCCAACGCCCGCATGAGCCCGCGGAGCGCCTCGGGCTACGGCCGCATCCGCCCGCTCGTGCGGCGGATGCTCGGCCACGTCGCCGCCGTGATCGCCCGCGGTCCGGAGGACGCGGCCCGGTTCGCGTCGTTCCTGCCGCCGGGCGGTGCGGCAGTCCTGGTGGCCGGGTCGATGAAGTTCGACGGCGTGCAGGGAGACCGTGACGCGGCCGACGTGCAGCGACTGCGCACGGCCGCCGGCATCACCGCCGCCGACATCGTCTTCCTGGCGGGCAGCACGCAGGCCCCGGAGGAGCAGTTTGCGGTCGATGCCTTCCGGGCCGCCGCTTCACGGCACCCCCGGCTGCGGCTGGTGATCGTGCCGCGGCACGTCGAACGGGCCGGCGAGATCGCGGCGATCCTCGACCGGACGGGCGTGCCCTGGCAGCTTCGTAGCCGGCTCGGCCCGGCCGGCGCCGCCCCGGACGTCCGCGTGCTTCTGGTGGACACGACCGGTGAGCTGGGCTGGTGGTGGGGCACGGCCCGCATCGCCTTCGTCGGCGGCAGTCTCGACGGCAAACGCGGCGGCCAGAACATGCTCGAGCCGGCCGCCTACGGCGCCGCCGTCTCGTTCGGCCCCCACACCCGCAACTTCCGCGACGAGGTCGCTCGCCTGCTCGCCGCGGACGCGGCGGTGGTGGTCCCCGATGGCCCGGCCCTCTCGGCCTTCGTCGAGCATTGCCTGGACGACGAGGCGTATGCGACCGCCCTGGGCCGGCGGGCTGCCGACCTCGTCGCCTCCCAGCGCGGCGCGACCGCCACGACTGCCGCTGCGATCCTCGCCCGCCTGCCGGCCCCTGCCCCTGGTTTCACCCGCTGATTTCCAGGTTGCCAAGCGGCCCGCCGCTGCCAATAATCCCTGTTTCGGCATCGAACGCTTCCCATCACTCTCCGCACGAGGCAGGCCGTGGCAAAAGGCAAGTATCTGTTCACCAGTGAGTCGGTCAGCATGGGCCACCCGGACAAATTGGCCGACCAGATCTCCGACGGCGTGCTCGACGCGTACCTGGCGCAGGATCCGCGGAGTCGTGTGGCGTGCGAGACGATGGTGACCACCGGTCTGGCCGTGATCGCCGGCGAAATCACATCCCGCGGCACGATCGACTACCAGCAGGTCGTCCGCGACGTGATCCGCCAGGTCGGCTACACCGACGACGAGATGGGCATCGCCGCCGACACCTGCTCCGTGCTCGTGGCCGTCGGCAAGCAGAGTGGCGACATCGCCATGGGCGTCAACGAGGACGAGGCGAAGGGCAAGGACATCGGCGCCGGCGACCAGGGCCTGATGTTCGGCTACGCCTGCAACGAGACGCCGGAACTGATGCCGCTGCCGATCGCATTGTCGCACCGCATCCTGAACCGTCTCACCGAGGCCCGGCAAAAGAACGAGGTCGACTGGCTACGGCCGGACTCCAAGAGCCAGGTGACGATCGAGTACGAGGGCAACAAGCCCGTCCGCGTCGACACGGTCGTGGTCTCCACCCAGCACGCCCCCCATGTGTCGAACGAGGAGATCCACCGCTTCGTCGTGGAGAAGATCGTCAAGCCGCTGCTGCCGAAGGATCTCGACACGTCGACCATCACCTACCACATCAACCCGACCGGCCGCTTCGTGGTCGGCGGCCCGCACGGCGACTGTGGCCTCACCGGCCGCAAGATCATCGTCGACACCTACGGCGGCTGGGGCCGCCACGGCGGCGGCGCCTTCTCGGGCAAGGATCCGACGAAGGTCGACCGCAGCGCCGCCTACATGGCCCGCCACGTCGCCAAGAACATCGTCGCTGCCGGTCTCGCCGACCGCTGCGAGGTGCAACTCGCCTACGCCATCGGCGTCAGCGAACCGGTCAGCGTGCATGTCGACACCGAGGGCACGGGGAAGGTCGCCGACGAGCGGCTGTGCGAACTCGCCCGCGAGTTCTTCCCCCTCACGCCCCGCGGCATCATCGACTACCTCGACCTGCGGCGGCCCATCTACCGGAAGACCGCCGCCGGCGGCCACTTCGGCCGCGACGGTTTCCCGTGGGAGAAGACCGACCGGGCGAAGGATCTGGCCCAGGCCGCCAAGGGCGCCGTGGCCGTGAGCTGACGCTTCCTTCGGCTGCACTCGTCGGCAGACTTCGGGCTGACAGAATTTGGAAACCGCCGCCTTCGAACCTCGAGCCGTGCCGGCCGCGACGAGGCGGCCCTCGTCGTCGGCCGCGTCGGCACTGGACAGTCTCGTCCCCGCGGTCTCGGCCGCGGGGGCACTGCTGCCCGGGCTCGTGTCGCTCGTCTTTGGCGGAGTGATCGCGGCCCGGAGGCTGGCGGGGGCGGCTCCGGTGCCGCCGGGTCCAGGGGCGGTGCTCTTGTCCTGTGCCGTGGGCATGCTGCTCGTCTGGATGGCGGATCTCGCCTCTCGGACCGCCTCGCCGGGCCGCCGCGCTGGGCCGCGGCTGGCCCGACTGGGCCTCTTCGTGTCGCTGGCCGCCGTCGCCCTGCCGCCGCGGGTGTCTTCGCCTGCCGATGGCGTCGCGCTCCTCCTCGCCACGGCATGCGCCGCGGTGACACTCCTCCACCGGGGGGCGGTCCGGCCGCCCCAGCGCTCGCGACACTCCCGGCGCTCGCCGACGACGTCGCCCCGTCACTCACTCGCCGCATCCCTCCCCGCGACCTCCATCCCGGATGGATCGCCCGCGGGCTTCCCGCCGGATGTTGCAGCCGGCTCCGCGGCCGACGAGGGGCAGATGGAACCTGGCAGCCTGGTGCAGCGGTTCGAACGGCGCGCGTTGCCGGACGGCTCGGAAAGCGTCCGTGGCCGACTGCACGTGATCGTGCCCGCCGGCGCCAGGCTCGGCGCCGGGCATGTCGGCTTCTGCCCGCCGCTGTCCAGCGTTCCCACGGTCCAGGTCTCCACCGACTATGATGCGGTGGAGGCGATCGTGACCGCGGCCGAGGTGCTGCCCTGGGGAGCCCGGATCGAATGCCGCCTCGACGAACCCGCCGAGGAGGCGATTCGCGTCCCGGTCGATCTCGCGGCCCGCACGCCCTCCTGAGACACCGCCCCTCCTCGCCTCCTGCATCCGCATGGCACGCTGGCCGCAGCACGTCTGGACGACGATCTTCACCTACGCGGTGATTTTCGGAGGCTTTCCGCTCCTCTGCCTGGTGTTCTGGCGGTGGGTGCGCGGATGACGCTCCCCGCCCCGCTCGCCGCCGCCATTGCACGGTCCGGCCAGGAACACCTGCTCGCCTTCTGGGGCCGGCTCGACGAGCCTGCGCGACGGTCTTTCCAGCGGGAACTCGAGGCCGTGGATTGGGCGCTCGTCGAGTCGCTCCGCGCCCCGGCGACGGGCGGTCCGGCGATTCCCTCCGTCGATGCCGCACGGGCGGCGACGCCCCGCTGCCTGAGGCTGGGCGACTCGAGCAACGCGATCCCGCCGGCGGAGGCGGCACGCCGCGGCGGCGAGGCGCTCGCCGCCGGCGCCGTCGGCGCGATCCTGGCCGCCGGCGGGCAGGGCAGCCGACTGGGCTGCCAGGGACCGAAGGGGATCTTCCCCGTGGGACCGGTGTCGCGGGCCACGCTCTTCGACATGCTGCTGGGCAAGCTCGTCGCGGTGCGACGCCGGTTCGGCCGCGACGTGCCACTGGCGATCATGACCAGTTCCGCGACCGACGCGGGCACCCGAGAGTTCTTGACGGCGCACGGCCACTGCGGCCTCGATCCCGACCGCGTGATCGTGTTTCAGCAGCGCGACCTGCCGGCGGTCGATGCGGCCACCGGCCGGCTCCTGCTCGACGCGCCGGGCCACCTGGCGCTGGCCCCGGACGGCCACGGCGGCATGCTCATGGCGCTGGCCGATAGCGGCGGCCTCGACTGGTTTCGCCGCCAGGGCGCGGAGCACGTCGTGAGCTTCCAGGTCGACAATCCGCTGGCGCGGCCCCTGGACCCGGAGTTTCTCGGCTACCACCTCGTCTCGGCGGCCGACTTCACGACCCAGGTGGTGCTCAAGCGCGAGCCGGGCGAGCGGGTCGGCGTCGTGGTCGAAGAGAGCGGGCGTCACGGGGTGATCGAGTACAGCGACCTGCCGGCGGAACTGGCCGCAGCCCGACTACCCGACGGCAGGCTCCGGTTCCACGCCGGCAGCATCGCCGTGCATGCCTTCACGCGACCGTTCCTCGAGGCGGCCGCCGCCCGTGGGGATTCGTTGCCCCTCCATCGGGCCCTCAAGGTCGTGCCCTGCCTCGACGCCGATGGCAAGAAGGTGACGCCCCCGAAACCGAACGCGATCAAGTTCGAGCGGTTCATCTTCGACCTGATGCCCCTGGCGAAGCGGGTCTGCGTCGTGGAAATCGAGGCCGCCGAGGGGTTCGCGCCGCTCAAGAATCCGCCAGGTTCCACCGCCGATGCGCCCGAGCATGTGCATGCGGCGCTCGTGGCCCAGGCGCGCCGGCTCCTTGCCCGTGCCGGCGTGACGGTCGCCGACGGCGTCGCCGTGGAACTGGCCGCCGACCGCATTCTCGATGAAGCCGATATCCTGGAGCGTCTGCCGGCCGGTACGACGATCGACCGGCCGACCGTGATCGGCGCCACGAGCCCCTCCCCGTCGCCCCGTCCCTCGTGAGTCCCTCGGAGAAAGTGTCGATGCTGCATGCGATCGTGATGGCCGGTGGATCCGGCACCCGTTTCTGGCCCGCCAGCCGCGCCGGGCTCCCGAAGCAGCTATTGCCCCTGGCGGGCGACAAGACGCTCCTCGCCGACACCGTCGACCGTCTCGAGGGCCTCGTGCCGCCGGAACGGGTGATGGTGGTCACCGCGGCGCGGCTGCTCGACGCGGTCCGTGCGCAGGTGCCTCGGGTACCCGAGCAGGGGCTCGTGGGCGAGCCCTGCAAGCGCGACACGGCCCCCTGCATCGGACTGGCGGCGTTGCTCGTCGCCCGCCACGACCCCGACGCGATCATGGCCGTCATGCCTTCCGATCACGTGATCCGTCCCGCCGAAGCGTTCCGCGGCGCGATCCGGCAGGCCGCGGCGCTCGTCGAGCAGGCGCCGGGCCGGCTGGTGACGTTCGGCATCAAGCCCACCTATCCCGCGGAGTGCTTCGGCTACATCCAGCAGGGCGCGGCCGTGGCGGCGCCGTCCGCCGCCGGGTCGCCCGGCCCGACGGCCGCCGTGCACGCCGTGGCGAGGTTCCGCGAAAAGCCACCGGCGTCGGTGGCGGAGGAATATCTGGCCGCCGGCAACTACCTGTGGAACGCCGGCATCTTCGTCTGGAAGGCGTCGACGATCCTCGCGGCGCTCGCCGAACGGCAGCCCGAGTGCCTGGAGCGGCTCCGCCGCATCGCCGCCGCGTGGGACACGCCCGACCGTGACCGCGTCTTCGCCGAGGAGTTCGCCGCCATCAAGGGGATCTCCATCGACTACGCGGTGCTCGAGCACGCCCGCGACGTGGTCGTGATCGAGGCGCCCTTCACCTGGGACGATCTCGGCGGCTGGTCGGCCGTGGCCCGCCAGCGGGGCGGCGACGAGGCGGGCAACACCGTCGTCGGACGGCACCTGGGCATCGACTCCGTCCGGACCATCGTGCACGCGGGCGACGACCACCTGGTCGTCACGATGGGGCTCGAGGATATGCTGGTGGTGCACACTCCCGACGCGACCCTCGTGGCCCGCCGCGCCCACGAGGAGGCCGTGCGGAAGGTGGTCGCCGAACTCGAGAAGCGCGGCTGGAACGAGTACCTGTGAGCCATTCCTCCGTTCCCGTACCGCGCCCGGTCGGCGGCAGGCGTCTGGCCGGCCTGCTCGCCGTGGTCCTGGTGCTCATGCCGGCGGCCCGGGCGGAGGACCGACCGCCGGCTGCCGATGCTTCGGAAGCGGGGCCCCGGACTGCCGCAGCGGGCGGTGCGGCCCCGGCTCAGCCCTCCGCGGCCGATTGGCTCGGGTCGGCCCGCCGGGCGGCCGAGGCGCTCCAGTGGACCGACGAGCAGGTCCGCCACGACTGGCGGCTGCAACACCGCCCCGGGACGGCGGCAACCCGGATCCTCGACCCGCTCGACCGGACGGTACGGGAAGGTCCGCGGGAAGAATGTCTCGAGACGTTCGCGGTGCTCGAGCGGGACGGCCGCGTGGAGCCGGTGGCCGGCCCGACCGTGATCGTGCTGCACGGCCTGGGCGAGGGGCGGCAGTCGATGAAGCCCCTCGTGGACCACCTGCGGAAGCACCTCGACGCCACGGTCATCTCCTTCGGATACGCGAGCACGGCAGCCGGCCTCGAGGCCCATGGCCGGGCGTTGGCCGACGTGATCGCCGGCCTGCCCGCCGCCGACTCTATCAGCTTCGTCGGCCACAGCATGGGCAATCTCGTCGTCCGCCGCTGGATGGCGCTGGCACCGGCGCCGGAGCTGGCGCGGGTGCGGAAAATGGTGATGCTCGGGCCTCCGAACCAAGGCTCCGAACTGGCCCGGATGGTCGCCGGTGTCAGCCTGCTCGCCGCGCTCTCCGAGGGGGCCGCGCGGGAGCTCGTGCTCGACTGGAATCGGGTGGCGAAGGATCTGGCGGTGCCCACCTGCCCCTTCGGCATCGTGGCGGGCGGCAAGGGCGATGCCCGCGGCTACAGCATGCTGCTCTCCGGCGACGACGATGCGGTGGTCCGGGTCGAGGAGACCCGCCTGCCCGGCGCGGACGACTTCCTCCTGCTGCCGGTCCATCACGCGGCGATGATGCGGAGTCCCGGCGTCCAGAAAGCCACGCTCGAGTTCCTGCAGTCGGGCCGCTTTTCACCGCCGGGAGACGGGCGGTGACCGACGCTCCCGCGACCGCGCCAGATGGCCCTGGCGGCTGTGCCGTACCGGGGACGGCGGGCGCCATTCCCGCCGGCCGCGTCGCGGGCATCGACTACGGCCGCAAGCGGATCGGCGTCGCGATCTGCGATTCCAGCCGCATCCTCGCCAGCCCCCTGTGCGTCCGCCAGACCTCCGGCGACCGGGATGCCGACGCCGTGTTCTTCCGCAAGCTCGTCGCGGCCGAGGAGATCATGGGCTTCGTCGTCGGCCTGCCGCTCCACGCCGACGGCGCCGACAGCCGGATGTCGGTTGAGGTCGAGAAGTTCGGTGGCTGGCTGGCAGCGGCCACGGGGCTGCCGGTGGTGTTCCACGACGAGCGGTACAGTTCCCGCGAGGCCACGGGGCTCCTCGCCGGCTCGGGCCTGTCGCGGGGACGCAAGAAGGAACGGACCGACGCCATCGCGGCCCAGGTCGTGCTTTCCTCCTGGCTCGACGCGGTCGCGCACGGCTCGGCCGGCCAGCGGCCCGGACCGCTCGATGCCTGAGCCCCTGCCGCGCGCCATGAGGAACCACGCAGTGAACGCGGATCACGTCCCCTCCGGCACCGCCCGCCGCACCCGTCTCGTCGTCGGCTGCGGCTACCTGGGCGGCAGGGTCGCCGCTCGTTGGGCGGCCGCCGGCGACCTTGTCTATGGCGTGACACGTTCGCCCACCCGCGGGCCGTCATTCGCCGCCGCGGGGATCGTGCCGATCGTGCACGACGTCGCATCGACCGCCGCCTGGCCGACGAGCCTGCCCGCCTTCGACACGGTCTTCTGGGCGGTCGGCTTCGACGCGCAGCCTCCGGTCACGCCGCGGGACGTCCACGTGCTCGGTCTCGGCCGCCTGCTCGACTCCTTCGCCGGCCGGCCACGGGTGATCCTCTCGAGCTCGACGGGCGTCTGGGGTGACGAGGGCGGGAACGTCGTCAACGAGCAGACGCCGGTCCATCCCGCCCGTGAGGCCGGTCGCGTCCTCGTGGAGGCTGAGACGCTTCTGCGTGGGCATCCGCGCGGGCCGGGCGTGGCGCTGCGGTTCGCGGGCCTCTACGGCCCCGGCCGACTGCCCCGGCTCGACGGCCTCCGAAGTGGCACGCCGATCGCCGCCGACCCCGACAGCTGGCTCAACCTCATCCATGTCGACGACGCCGCCGGGATCGTCGCCGCGGTGGCGGACGCCCCGGCGCCGCAGCCGCTCTATGTGGTCTCCGACGGGCGGCCCGTCAGGCGCCGGGACTGGTACGGCCAGCTCGCGCGGGCCATCGGCAGCCCGGAGCCTTCATGGGACGCGTCGGCGGGCCGCAGCCGCGGCGCCGACAAGCGGGTCGATCCCGCACTCCTCTTCGGCGGGCTGCCCATCCGCCTCGCGCATCCCGATCCGCTGGCGGCACTCGCCGCGCTCGCAACCGGGGCGGAACCGCCCTGAGGCTGCTGCAGACGGCGGCTCCGGCAGCCGGCGGCTACTGCAGCTGCGGCACAGGCGGCGCCGGCTGCGGCCGCGGCGGCTCGACCGCGCGGATCGTGCTCCGGGCCAGGCCGGCCGCTCCCCCGGCGAGCGAGTTGAGGTAGTCGGCCGTGACGTTCATCGCCTCGTTGAAGTAGAAGTCTCGCTTGACGACGGGACGGCGCTGCGCGTCCATCTCCTCCTCCAGCTTCTTCTCCTCGTCGTCGGCGGCCTTGCCCTCGTTCCACTGCCGTTCGAACTCCGCCTCGACGAGCGAGATCGTTTTCTCCTGCTTTCGCTTCTCGTACTGGGCGATATCCTTCTGCACCTTGAGGAAGTCCTCGCTGCGGCCGACGCGGGCCGCCGACCGCTCGCGCAGGGCCCGGAGCATGTCGTCGGTCACCCGGCCGCTCGCCTGGAACGTCGCCGGCGACACCTTGTCGAACGCGATCGCATGGTCGAGGTCCGACTCGCCCACCGGCAGGTGGGTCGTGATGCTCGGCAGTTCGACGTCGCTCTTCACGCCCTCGAGCTGCGTGCTGGCCCCGAGCGGCCGATAGAACTGCTGCATCGTGATCTTGATCGCCCCGAGCGACGGGGCATTGGGAAGCCGCTGAAACAGCTGCCGCCCCAGGTCGAGCAGGCTCTGGACCGTGCCCTTGCCGTGGGTCGACTTGTCGCCGATGACGAGCCCGCGGCGATAGTCCTGGATCGCCCCGGCGACGATCTCGCTGGCGCTGGCGCTGAACTTGTTGGTCAGCACCACGAGCGGCCCGTCCCAGGCCACGCCCGGGTCGAGGTCGTCGTACTGCTGCACCCGCTTGTCGGCATCCTTGATCTGGACGACGGGCCCGGTGTCGATGAACAGCCCGGTCAGCGAGATCGACTCCGGCAGCGACCCGCCGCCGTTGCTCCGCAGGTCGAGCACGATGCAGTCGACCCCCTTCTGCCGGAAGTCGTCGATCAGCCGCCGGCAATCGCGGGTGCTGCTCTTGTAATCGGCCTGCCCCTGCCGGGCGCCGTCCATGTCCATGTAGAAGCTCGGCAGGTTGATCACACCGATCTTCCACGGCGAGCCGTCGGGCTTGCGGCCCTCCTCGATCACCTCTCCGCGGGCCTCGGCATCCTTCAGCTCGATCTTGTCCCGGGTGATGTCGTAGATCTTGGGCGCGGTCTCGCCGACGGGGATGACCTTGAGCCGGACGATCGTGCCCCGCTTGCCGCGGATCAGTTTCACGACCTCGTTGAGATTCATGTCGACCACGTCGACGATCTCCCCCGCGGCCCCCTGGCCGACGCCCACGACGCGGTCTTTCTTCTTCAGGCGGCCGTCGCGGTCGGCCGCGCCGCCCGGCGTCAGCTCGACGATGGTGGTGTAGCCGTCCTCGCCCTTGAGCTGGGCGCCGATGCCGTCGAGCTGCAGCCGCATGGCGATGGCGAAGTTTTCCTGGGTGCCCGGCGACATGAAGCTCGTGTGCGGATCGAGGCTGCTCGTCAGCGCCGTCAGATAGGTCTCGAGCAGCTCGTCCGCGGTCATCTGGTGCATCCGCTTGGCGAAGCCGCGGTAGCGGCGCAGCAGCTTGTCCTGGGCCTCCTCAGGGGGCGTCTTCTCCATCTTCTGGACGAGCAGGTCGTACTTGATCCGCTTCCGCCAGTTGTCCTCGGCCTCGGCCTCCGACTTGGCCCATGTCGCCGCCTCGCGATCGGTCACGATCGACTCCGTCGCGGTGAAATCGTGCGTGCCGGTCACCAGCCGCTCGATCATCGGCAGCCGGGCGTCGACCCGCTCGAGAAACCTATTGAACACCTCGTAGGCGAAGCTCACGTCGCCCCGCTTCACGAGGTCGTCGAGTTGGTTGCGTTTCTGCGCGAACGCGTCGATGTCGCTCTGCTGCAGATAGAGCTTCCACGGGTCGAGGATCTCGAGAAACGTCGTGAACCAGCGGCCGGCGATCTCATCGTCGATGGGATGCCGGAGGAAGTGCTCCCGCTCGAGGTAGCTGCGGACGGCCAGGGCGATCTGCCGATCGTTGGGCCCGGGCTTTCCGCCTGCGGCGGCGGGCTGCTGCGCGAGGGCCGTGGGCGGCTGCTCACCGCGGCCCGGCACGACGACCACGGCGACGATCAGGGCGACACACGCCGCCAGGAGCCAACCCGCGGCGGTCACGCGACCGGACCGCCAGGCCGGAGGAGCGCCGCCGGCACGGCGGGCCGAACGCGCCGTACGACGATCGGCGGAGCCGGGAGCGGTCTGCGGGCCGGTGGTGGCGATGGGGCTGCCGTTCACGAGGGTTGACTCCTTGCCGGGGGCGACTGCTGGTGCTGGAACCCTGCGTCCCGGACGCCTGGCCCTGGACGCGAACCGCGGGTCGCCCGCTCCACGATTCTCAAGCAAGTATTTTGCCGAATCGGACGGGTTCTGACGAGACGTCCTTCCTGCCGCAAAACGACCACCTTCCTCGAAAATCGCCCTGACGGCGGGCCCGTCAGCCGACGAACGACGTGGCGGCGGCCCGATCGGCAAGCGCCCGCGCCACGAGCGGGTCCGCCCCGAGACGCGCCGCCTGCACCCACTCGATCGCCGGATGTTCCTGTCGGCAGCGGGCCAGTGCCGCCGACACCTGCTCTTCTACGTGCCCGCGAAAGAGAAGGTGCGGCTGGACGACGACGCGTCGGACGGCACCAGACTGCGCTGCCGCGGCGACCGCCTCGTCGAGCGACGGCCGGGCCGCCGCGACGAAGCCCAGTTCGACCCGCGACTGCACGGGCCGCGTCGCCCGAACGAAGACGTCGAGCTGCTCGCGGGCCGTCGGGTCGCTCGAGCCACGACCGATCACCACGAGGACCGTCTCGGCGTCGGGGACCGGCGGCAGTCCGGCGACGGCCTCGCGCCGACGGTCGACCGCCAGTTGCACGACCGCCGCGTGGCAGCCGAGAGGCTCCGCCTGTGCGGCCCGCACGCCTGCGGCGGCGGCCGCCTCGCGCACCGCCTCCGGCACGTCCCGCCGCGCGTGTCCGGCGGCGAACAAGAGCAAGGGCGCCACCACGACCTCGGTGCACCCGCGGCCCGCCAACGCCGCCACGGCGTCGCCGATCGTGGGCCCGATCACCTCGAGAAACCCCAGTTCCACAGGCACTCCAGGCATGAGCCCCGCCACCTGGCGGGCCACCTGCCGGGTCTCCTCGGCGCCGACCGGGTCGGCGGTTCCATGCCCCACGACCATCACGCCTCTGCGGGCCGGCACGGCGGCCCCGAGCCTCCCGTGCGGACGAGCGACCCGTCGGGCAAGCCAACGGGGGAGAAACGACACCATCGGCACCTCGAGCGGAGGGACAATGACGGCTGCCACACCGCCGTACGGTTCCCGGGTGGACCACGCGGAGTATGTACTATAGGGGACGGATCCGTGCCGGCCTCGTGTCTTTCCGACCTGCCGTCCGTCACCGCCCCGCCTTCCGCCCGCCCGAAAGATTCGCCGTGTCGAGCGCGTCGGTTTCCATTCCTTCCCCCGGCGGCCGCGCAGCGGCGGCGCTGTCGCTCCGCATCGCCGGCCGCTCGGGCCCCACATTCGTGCTCGATCCCGCCCGGGAGAACACACTCGGCCGCGCCGCCGAGGCCTCCATCGTGATCGCCGATCGGCTGGCCAGCCGAAACCATGCGTCCATCCACTTCGACGTCCCGAGCGACGCCTGGATGCTCCGCGATCTGGGCAGCCGCAACGGCACATTCCTCGACGGCATGCCGGTGACGGCAGCGACTCTGCCGGACGGCGGCGTGATCCGCCTGGGCACTTCCGAGCTCGTCTTCCGGAAAGCCGCCGCCTGCACCGCCGCTCCTCCCGCCGACGCCCCCCGCTTCGTGCGGCACGGCCCGGTGACGGAGCTCGAGGGCAGCGTGCTCCGCAGAAGCTCGAGCGGAGCGACCGACGACGCCAGACGCCCGCTGCTGCTCTACCAGACGAGCATCCGGCTCTTGTCGTCACGCAGCCGGCGCGACGTGATCGAGGCGGCGCTCGAACTGGCCATCCAGCATGCCGGGGCCGCGAGCGTGGGCTGGTTCCGGGTGCAGGATGGAGCCCGCCTCGAGCCGGTCTGTATTGTGCCCCCGGGAGGCCCGTTGGCGACGCTCGTCGGCGAAGCGGAGGCCGGGCTCGTGGCCCGCGAGAGCCACGCGGTATGGCTGGCGGCGGGCGACTCCGCCCACGAGATCGCCTGCGTGCCGATCATGGACGAATCCCGCGTGCATGCGGCGCTCGTCGCCTCGGCCGCCGCCGGCGCGATCCGGTCGACCGACTTCGACTTCCTCGTGGCGCTCGCCCGACTCGCCTCCGCGGCCTGGGACGGGCACGCCCGGCAGCCGGCCGGAAACGACGACGCGACCGACCTCGCGTCGCTGCCGACCGTCGGCCTCGACTCGATCTCAGGGTTCGCCTTGGCGGCCGGCGGCCCGGAGACCGACGACCTCCCGCCCGACGCACCGACGGCGATCGACGCGACGGTCCTGCAACGGTTCGCGATTCCCGCGGACGACGCGTCACCGTCGGCGGCCCGCATCGGCGCCTTCGTCGCCGAGACGAGCAGCCTGCGGCTCGACGATTGGCAGCGGATCCTCGTGATCGAGGCCCTGCGGCGCACCGGAGGCAGCGTGCCGAACGCCGCGGCGGAGCTCGGCATCAGCCGGGCCACCCTCTCCCGCAAGCTCGCCTCCTACGGCCTCACACGCTAGCCGGCTGCGACGGGCGGGCCAACCGTGAGACGAACCAGGCGACCAGCAAGAGCACCGCCACGGCCGCCACGTAGGGCAGCGTGTGCGTGCTGTTCATCGCGAAGAGCATCGACCCGAAAAACGGGCCGAGGATGCGGCCCAGCGACGCGAACGACTGGTTCACGCCGAGCACTTCGCCCTGGCGGTCGGCGTCGGCGCTCCGCGAAATCAGTGCCGAGACCGAGGGATTCACGCACGCGAACCCGCCCACGGCCAGTGCTGACGCAAGATAGAAGAGCCGCTCGAGGCTCCGCGTGTCGGCCGGCGACCGGCCGGCGACCGCCCAGGCCACGAGGCCGACCCCACCGAGCCCCACGATCATGAGAAGGACGCCCGCCCCGAGCAGGGTGGTCTCCGGCAGCCGCTTGGCCAGCGGCCGATAGAGGCCGCCGGCGAAGAGAAGCATCAACCCGATGAAGGCGAAGACGAGGAAGTTGTCGTCGTCGGTCATGGCGAAGGCCGACTCCGTGAGTCGGGCGAGCGTGGCCTCGAAGTTGGCGAAGGCGAAGATCGACAGGAAGTAGACGAGCACGAGCGTCCCCACCTGCGGCATCCGCAGCACGGCCGCCGTACGGGACATGCTCGGAAATCCCTTCTCAGCACGGGCCCCGGGTCGCCGGGTCTCGCGGAAGACGAAGATCGCGATCAGCAGCGCGATCCCGGAGAGCATCGACGCCAGCGCCCCCACGCCCCACGGCCGTTGCTGGAAGAGCGCCAGGCCGAAATAGGCGATCAGCGGGCCGAGCGTGAAGCCGGCGCCGAAGGCGATGCCGATGAGCGCCATGCCCCGCGCCCGGTTGGCCGGCGTCGTGCAGTCGGCGATCACGGCGGCCGCGGTGCCCACGCTCGCGCCGGCGATGCCCGCGCCGATCCTCGAGAGGAGCATCAGGGCCAGCGCCGTGACGGCCTGCGCCCGCGAGGGCACCGGGTTGACCGGCACCGTCACGGCGAACCCGTAGACGCCATAGAAGACGACCGACCCGAGCAAGCTCAGGAGCAGCATCGGCCGGCGGCCGATCCGGTCGGAGAGCCGGCCCCACAGCGGGCTGAAGAGGAACTGCATGAGCGAGAACACCGAGAACAAGACACCGATGGAGACGCCGACGCCGAGCGGCGAGAGCCCCAGCGCCTCGAGGTAGGGCGTGGCCTGTCGCGGCATCACCGGCAGGACGATGCCGAAGCCCAGCAGGTCGATGAACACCGTCAGGAAGACGATGAGCATGGCGCTGCGGGCCGCGGCCGAATCGGGCAGGCCGGCGGCGGAGTCGGCGGCTGAGGCGGCGGTCGGGGACGAGGCTGCCATACGCGGGAAGTTGTCTCGTGGGGGCTCTCGACTGATCGATCGCGGATGCGGCGTTTCGCGGCCGACGCCCGCGTCCCGAGCGTGGCCCGCCGTCCGGCGGTACGGCAGTGGCCTGCTACACTCGTCCTCGATGGACGACCGCCAGCTTTCCGACCGCCGCAGCCCGCCGGCCGATGCCCTGAGCGTGTCGGAGGTCACGTCGCGAGTCAAGGAGCATGTCGAGTCGCGGTTCGCCGACGTGTGGATCACCGGCGAGATCAGCAACCTCGTGCGGGCCTCGTCGGGCCACGTCTACCTCTCGCTGAAGGACGAGGCCGCGGTTCTACGGGCCGTGATCTGGCGGGGCGTGCTCGCGCAGCTGGCGATCGAGCCGGCGGACGGACTGGCGGTGATCTGCCACGGCCGGATCGAGGTGTATCCGCCACGCGGCACCTACCAGCTTTCGATCGACCGCCTCCATGCCGTTGGCACCGGCACGCTCGAGGCCCGGTTCAAGCGGCTCCACGCGGCGCTCGACAGGGAGGGGTTGTTCGCGCCCGGCCGCAAGCGGCCGATTCCCCGGTTTCCCCGCCGCATCGCCCTGGTCACGAGCCCCACCGGGGCGGCCATCGCCGACTTTCTACAGACGCTCCTCTCGCGGTGGCGGTGCGCCGAGGTGATCGTGGTGCCCTCGCGGGTGCAGGGAGCGGGCGCGGCCGAGGAAATCGCGGCGGCGCTCGTCACGGCGGCGCGGCTCGCGCCCGCCGTCGACGTGATCGCGCTGGTCCGCGGCGGCGGCAGCCTCGAGGATCTCTGGTGCTTCAACGAGGAGGCGGTCGTGCGGGCGATCCATGCCTCGCCCGTGCCCGTCGTCTCGGGCGTGGGGCACGAGATCGACGTGACCCTCGCCGATCTCGCCGCCGACCTCCGCGCGCTGACGCCCACCGACGCCGCCGTGCGGGTGTCGCCCGACGGCCGGCAGGTGGCCGCCACGCTCGACATGCTGGGGGAACGGTTGTCGACGGGGCTCGTCCGGAGGATCGACACGGCCCGCGAACGGATCGCCTTCGTCGCCCGCTCGCGGTTCTTCGCCGATCCGGACCGTCTCGTGCGCGACCGCCGGGCGGCCGTCGAGCAGCACGCGGCCCGGCTGCACCGTCTCGCCGCGGCCGCCGTCGACCGCGGCCGCGAGCGGCTGGGGGCGGCCGCCGCGCGGCTGGAGGCGGGCAGCCCGATCAAGCTCCTGGCCCGCGGCTGGTCGGTATCCTGGCTCGCCGACGTCGCCCCGGCGGAGGGGGCCGACGGCGGGCAGCCGGCGCCCGTGCCCGCGGCGCTCAAGTCTGTGGCCGGTGTCGTGCCGGGGGCGGGCCTCGTCACGCAACTGTCCGATGGCAGAATCTGGAGCCGAGTGGAAAGGACCGACGACGATGCCCTCCCGCAATGATCCCGGCGCGGACCCCGGCGCGACCGACAAGGCTGCAGAGTTCACCCAGACCTCCCGGTCGGACGACGTGCCGTTCGAGGCGTCACTCGATGAACTGGCCGGGCTTGTCGGTCGTCTCGAGTCGGGAACCTTGGGGCTCACCGAATCGATCGCCGCGTACGAGCGGGGCGTAGGTCTCCTCCGCCGCTTGCACGCGCAACTGGCCGATGCCGAAGAGCGGGTGAGGCTCCTGGTGCGGATCGACGATCAAGGCCGCCCGATCCTCGCGACGACCGGCGCCGCGGACGTGACGGGCACGGCCGTCGGAGCGGGCTCGCAGGGCGATTCCGCCGCGGGCAAGACCGGCAAGACCTCGTCGCGGCCTGGCCGAGGCAAGCGGCTCCCCGGCATGGACGACGCTGCCGACGGTGGCTGAGAGCCCGTCGGCACCGCATGCCGTGTCTGCTAGGATGCCCGCGGACGGTAGGGGTGCGCCCGGCCGTCTGCGTTCCGCCGGGCGGCCCAAGGGATCGATCGGGCCGAAGAGCGGCAACGTGAGCGATTTTTTGGCCCGCGGGTCGACACGTCAGGCTGGGGTTTTTCACCGACATGGTCACGACAGATCCGCGAGCCGTTCCCGATCTCGACACCGCAGTGATGGAGGCGCTCGAACAGGTGCGCCGGTTCATCGATCCGCGGCTCGAGGCGGCCCTCGCGCTCTCGCCGGAGGCGGCGGACCGGCTGCTCGCGTCGATGCGGTACGCGGCGCTCGCGCCCGGCAAGCGGCTGCGGCCGGCGCTCGTCCTCTGGGCGGCGGCCGCCTGCGGCGGCGCGGACCGGGAGCGGTCCTGGCAGGCCGCGGCCCCGGCGGCCGTGGCGGTGGAGATGATTCATGCGTATTCGCTCGTGCATGACGACCTGCCGGCGATGGACGACGACGACCTGCGCCGGGGCCGCCCCACCTGCCACAAGCAGTTCGACGACGCCACCGCCATCCTCTGCGGCGACGCGTTGCAGGCGCTGGCGTTCGAGACGCTCGCCGCCGGTCTGCATCCCGATCGCGCCGCCCGGGGGTGCCTCGTGCTGGCCCGCGCCTCCGGCGCAGAGGCCCTGGTCGGCGGCCAGGCCGACGACCTCGCCGCCGAACGCGGCTGGGCGGCCGATCTGAGCACGGCCCCGGCTGCCGAGCGTGCGGCCTGGCTCGAGCGGGTTCACCGCCGCAAGACCGGCGCGCTCTTTCTGGCAGCCCTCGAACTCGGCGGACTGGCGGTCGCTGCGACGCCGGAACAACTGACGCTGCTCGCCGCGTATGGCCGCAGCTTCGGCCTGGCCTTCCAGATCGCCGACGACATCCTCGACGCCGAGGGGAGCGAGACGGCGGTCGGCAAGCGGGTGGGCAAGGACGTCGACCGTGGCAAGCTGACATTTCCCTCGGTGATCGGCCTGGAGCCGAGCCGGGCCCGGGCAGCGAGCCTGGCTCAGGAGGCGGTCACCGCGGTCGTGGGCCTGGGCGCAGGGGCATCCGACCTCGCTCGGCTCGCGACGTGGATCGTGAACCGCGACCACTGACGTTTCCCGGCCCGCCCCCGCCCGAGGCGGGCCGCGGCGGCTGGCAAAACGCCTCCAGCGGGTATAACTCCCAGTGGAGGGTCCCGTGCGGGAGCCACCCCCGGACAGCCACCGCCCCCGAGGACGGGAACAGGACGTTCCCCCGAGCCATGGCCGCGATCCTGCCGTCGATCATGTCGCCCCGCGATCTCGCGGGGCTGTCGCTCGATCAGCTCCAGCAACTGGCCGCGGAGATGCGGAAGGCGCTCTGCGAGGTGGCCGCCAGCCGCACGGCGCACTTCGCCTCCAACCTCGGCGTCGTCGAACTCTGCCTGGCGCTCCATCGCGTCTTTGACTTCAGCCGCGACCGGCTCATCTGGGACACCGGGCACCAGATCTACCCGCACAAGCTGATCACCGGCCGGTTCGCGCGTTTCGGCACGATCCGGACCAAGGGCGGCCTGATGGGCTACCCGAATCCCGACGAAAGCCCCTACGACCTCTTCATGACCGGCCACGCCGGCTCGAGCGTCTCCACGGCCCTGGGGCTGGCCAGCGGCGACGACCTCTGCGGACGCGGCGACCGCCGTGCGGTGGCGGTGATCGGCGACGGAGCCCTGCCGTCGGGCATCGTCTTCGAGGCCCTCAACAACGCCGGTTTCCTCAAGAAGCGGCTGCTCGTGATCCTCAACGACAACCGCATGTCGATCTGCCCGCGGGTCGGGGCGCTCGCCGAGTATCTCGACGTCATTCGCACGAACCCCTGGTATCGCGGCCTCCGCGACCAGGCGACGGGGCTCATCAAGGGCGTGCCGATGGTGGGCGAGTCGATGGAGCGGATGATCGTCAACGTGAAGGACTCCCTCAAGGCGACGCTCCACGGCGGCATGCTCTTCCAGTCGCTGGGCGTCCGCTATTTCGGACCGGTGGAGGGGCACTCCCTGCCCAACCTGATCCGCTACCTCGAGCTGATCAAGGACGAGGAGGGGCCGATCCTGCTGCATGTGCTCACGGAGAAGGGGCACGGCTTCAAGCCGGCGGAGGACGACCCGGTCTTCTTCCACACGCCGGCCCCCTTCGAGTGCGACGACGACGACTGCATCATCGCAATCAAGAAGTCATCGTCACGTGCCTATACCGACACGGCCAGCGCTGCCATTGCCGACTCCATGCGGCGTGACGAGCGGGTCACGGTGCTCACGGCGGCGATGTGCCAGGGGAACAAACTCGAGAAGGTCCGCGAGGAGTTTCCGACCCGCTTCTTCGACGTGGGGATCTGCGAGTCGCACGCCGTCGCCTTCGCCGCGGGGCAGGCCAAGGTGGGCTGCCGGCCGATCGTCGACATCTACAGCACCTTCCTGCAGCGCTCGTTCGACCAGATCTTCCAGGAGGTCTGCCTGCAGAACCTGCCGGTGGTGTTCATGCTCGACCGCGCGGGACTCACCGGCCCCGACGGCCCCACGCACCACGGCGCTTTCGACCTGGGCTACCTGCGGCTCTTCCCCAACCTCGCCGTCCTGGCCCCGGGCGACGAGCACGACCTGCCCGCGATGCTCGACTGGGCGCTGGCGTGGAACGGGCCGGTGGCGATCCGCTACCCGAAAGCGGTGGTCGAGCGCCAGCCCGGTCCGCGGACGCCGATCGAGTGGGGCAAGGCGGAACTCCTCGCCGAGGGCCACGAAGGGCTGATCCTCGCCTGCGGCACGATGCTCGGCGCGGCGCTCGAAGCCGCGGCCCGGCTTCGGGAGGAGGGGCTGGAGGTGGGCGTCGTCAACGCCCGGTTCGTGAAGCCGCTCGACCCGCGGATTGCGGAGTGGGTCGACGCGGCGCCGTGGGTGGTGACCGTCGAGGAGAACGCGTTGCAGACGGGCTTCGGGAGCGCCGTGCTCGAGGCCGTGAATGACGCAGGCCTGCAGCCGCCGCCGCTGCGGCGGCTCGGGCTGCCCGACCGGTTCGTCGAGCACGGCGAGCGCAACGAACTGCTGGCCGATCTGGGCCTCGATGCGGTCGGCATCGCAGCGACCTGCCGGCAACTCGCCGGCCGCTCCCCCGTCGACGCGGCCGTCTCGCACCCCTGAGGCAGTCCGGCCCGCAGGCCGTGGCCGGAGGCCGCGGTCCCCTCCCGTCCCCTGCCCCGCACGGCCGCCCGTCCATGCCGCCCTTGTCACGACTGCGTCCCGATCATCCGGCGCCCCGCGGGCTGCGGGTGGTGATCGTCGGCCCGGACGAACTGCCCGCAGTCGAGGCCGAGGCGGGACGGCTACGCGACCGGCTCGCCCGTGCGGGGCACGAGACGACCCTGCGGCTCGCGCCCCGCAGCGACTGGGGGGTCGGCCGCTTCCATCCCGACGGCGGTCCGGCCGATCTCGCGGTTGTGCTCGGCGGCGACGGGTCGATCCTGCGGACAGCCCGTTGGATGGGCTATGAACAGGTGCCGGTGCTGGGGTTCAATCTCGGCACGCTCGGCTTCCTGGCGGATTTCTCCATCGCGGAGGTGGAAACCGTCCTCGAGGACGTCGCCGCCGGCGCGTTCCGGCTCATCGACCATCTCATGTTCGAGACGGAGGTCATCCGCGACGGCTCGACGATCCACCGCGAACTGGGACTCAACGAGACGTCGTTGCTGGCGGGCCCGCCCTTTTCGATGATCGAGCTGTGCCTGTTCGTGGACGGCGACATCGCGACGACCTACCGGTGCGACGGGCTCATCGTCAGCACGCCCGTGGGATCGACCGCCTACAACCTCTCGGCCGGCGGCCCGATCGTGCGCAAGGATCTCGACGCCTTCGTCTTCACGCCGCTGAGCCCGCACACCCTGACCAACCGCACGGTGGTCGACTCGGCCGGCCGTGTTTACGAGCTGCTCGTGCCCGCGCCGAACGAGGGCTCGGCCTGCGTGGTCGATGGCCGGGTGGTGACGGGGCTCGCGGCCGCCGATCGGGTGCGGGTGCGGCGGGCAACGCCCCGGTTCACGCTCGTCGAGACGCGTAACCATGGCTACTACCGCACCCTCCGCGACAAGCTGCACTGGGGCGGTGGCATCGACAAGGTCGCCGGCCGGGCGGCCCGCGGAGGAGGTGGATCGTGACGGCGCCGCCTCGATCGCTGCGCGGACTCGTGCTCGCGGCCTGGCTGCTGGCGGGCGGCGCGGCAGTGGCCGCCGATGCAGGCAGGAGCGTGGCGCTCGTCTACCGCTTCGACCCGCACGAGCGGATCGACATGGACGTGGCCCATCGCGCTCTCACCGAGACCACGATCGGCGCGACGTCGCAGTCGACGGAGACGGCCACGGACTCCCGCAAGACATGGACGGTCGTGGCCGTGGACGAGGCGGGCCGGGCCACGATCGAGCATTCGGTCGACGACGTCACGATGACCTCCCGCACGAGCGACCGGGGCGAGATCCGCTGGAGCAGCCGCGGGGACGAGCCGCCGCCGCCCGGCTACGAGCAGGTCAAGGCGAGCCTCGGCGTGCCGCTGTCGCGGCTGGTCGTCGACCGCAGCGGCCGCGTGATCGACCGCCGGGATCTGCGGCCGAGCCCGCCGTCGGCCACCGGCGACCTGGCGGTCGTGCCGCTGCCGGAGAATCCGGTGGAGGTCGGGGCGGAGTGGACGGTTCCGCAGGAAGTGGTGGTGGAGGCCCCCGGCGGCCTCCGCAAGGCGGTCCGCACCCGGCTGCGGTACCGGCTCGACGCGGTCCGCGACGGCGTCGCGACCATCCTCGTCGACACGACAGTGCTCACGCCGGTGGACGAACCGCGGCTCGAGGCCCGGCTGCTCGAGCGGATCTGGAACGGCACGATCGAGTTCGACGTCGAGCGGGGTCGCGTGCTGCGGCGCACGACGGGCATCGACCGCCGGGTCGTGGGCTTCGAGGGGCCTGAGTCGAGCGTCCGCTACAAGGCCCAACTCGACGAGCGTCTCGTGCGGTAGAGCTTGGCCACCGGCGGGATGGCGGCGCCGAAGATTCGCGTGTGGCTATGGCTCTGGCTCTGGCTCTGGCCCGTCGTGGCGACAAGTTTTCAACGTGTCGAATCCGTGTTGCCGGGGCGCCGGTGCGGGGCCGCCCACGCCCCGTCGCCGGACGTTCGCTCAGGGCATCCTGCCCTTCACTCACTCGGATGCCGACTTCGCTGCGCCATCTTGGCTGCGCTCGTCGGCATACGCCGGCTCTCGGGGCCTGGGCGGCCCCTCACCTCCCGTATGGTATGGACAGCAGCACAAACCCTGCGGGCGGGCGCCAGGCCCGGAGGGCCGGGTCAGCACCAGCCGGCGGAGGCCGGCAAAGAAACGCGAGCAGGATGCGAGGCGTTTCGTGAAGCGGAGCGGAGGCTCGCCAAGGCACGGTCGGCTGGAGGCCGAGCCTTGCCGTGAAGTCAGCCGGCGCGAAGCACGTCCTCGACACGGCGGATCGCCTCTTCGACGTCCCAGGTGGCGTCGGCCAGCACGATCCGGGACCGCTGCGTGACCCAGCCGTCGACTGTCTTCTGCGCCGAGATCACCGTCGAATGGCTGCGCCGGCCGAAATAGCTGCCGATCTCGGCCAGAGCCGAGGAGGTATGCCGCCTCGCCAGGTACATCGCGAGCATCCGCGGGTGGTTCACCGTCCGGGCCCGCCGGGCCGACTGCAGGCTACCGGCCTCGAGGCCGAAAGCGGAGCAGACCGCACGCTCGATGTCCGCCAGCCGCACGCTGCGTCCGCTCGAGCGGACGAGGTCGGTCAGCGCCTCCTCGGCCATGCCGAGCGAGACGGGCAGGCCCAGCATGTGGCTCGTCGCCTCCAGGCGATTGATCGCGCCCATGAGTTCGCGGGCATGGCGGGTCATGTGCGTGGCGACGTAGTGGATCACGTCCTCGGGCAGGACGAAGCCTCGCTGCGACGCGACCGCGGCCACGATGCCGCGCCGCACGTCGTAATCGGGGGGCTCGATCCGTGCGGTCATGCCGCCCCGCAGACGCGTCACGAGTTCCGCCCCGAGGCCGTCGAGGGCCGAGAGGTCGCGATCGCTGGCGAACACCAACTGCCGCCCCTGCCGGTGGAGACTGTCGACGGTCTGCTGCAGTTCCATGAGCGTCGCCCGCTTGCCGACGAAGAACTGCAGGTCGTCGATCGCCAGCAGGTCGGCCTGGCGGCAGGCCCGCCGGAAGCCCGGCAGCCCGGAACCGTGGAGCGACTGCAGGAAGCTCGTGGTGAACTGCTCCGCAGACAACAGCAGCGTGGTGGCGCCGGCATGCCGCTCCCGAAAACGGCGGCAGACCCCCTCGAGCAGGTGCGATTTGCCCACGCCGGTCGGGCCGTGGAGAACCAACGGCGACATCTCGCCGGGGCGTGCGGCCCCCAGTTCCACCGCAGCGAATGCCATGCGGTTACTGGGACCGACCACGAAGGCGTCGAGCGCAGCCTGCGGGCGTCTGGCGGCGCCGCCGCCAGACGCCGCGCCATGAGCCGCTTCGATGCCGGCGGCACCTGACGACACCGGCCGGAGAGCGTCCGCAGGTCGAGGCCGCACGGCGACCGCACGGGTCGGCCGCGGGGCCGGGACAGGGCCGGACTGCTCCGCCACGGGCACATGCCGGGGCCCGACGGTGCCGGCCCTCCAGACGACCGCAGCCTGCCCGCAGACCTGCCGGGCGACCGCCTCGACGTCGGCACCGAACGCCCGTCTCAGCCAGTCCTGGGAGAAGGCGGTCGCCACCCCCAGACAGACGATCGCCGAACCTGTGGCGTCGCCCGGATCCACGGTGATCGTCACGCTCTCGCCGAACCAGACGTCATACCTGTCGGCTCCCAGCCGATCCCTGAGGGCGGCGACGATCCGCTCTGCGACACCAGCCTCCCCGACAGCGGAGGCCCCGCCGTGGCCGGTGTTGCCGCTGCCGATCCCCACCGACGCCAGGGCTTTGGTCATGGCTGCTCCGTGCACCAGGCCGTGGCCGCAAGGCCTCAGCCGCTCATTCGTCCTTGAACCCGCGTCCGCGAACCGTCGTCGATGCATGAACGCGCGGCGAGTATAGGAGTGACTGCAGTGCTGTCAAAGCCATGACAGCACTGCCGCGGCAACAGCGTATCGGCGACCGCGCCGACGCTCGACCGAGGGCTCAGCGTCGCGATCGCGCGACGCCGGCGAGGCCCGACACACGGTGCACAACTTGTGGGAAACGGCCGCGAAATCAGTGCCGCTCGGGGCTGAGACACCGCGCTCGATTTTTCCTATACTGCGGGTCGTCCGGCCCCCAGCACAGACAGGACTCATCATCAGCATGCCCGCGGATCAAGTGGCGGTCCCTGCAGACCGTGCAGTGCATGTTCGGTGGAACGGCGGACCGATGGGCCGCAAGGGTTCGTGCGCGGACCGCTCGCGAAGCCGGCGCGGAGGCTGCCTGCTGACGGCGGCCCTGGCGTATGGGTGCGTCTGCTGGTGCTGCGGATCGCCCGCCAAGGCGGACCCCGTCGCCCCACCGGCCCAGCCGCCGACCACCGCATCCTCTGCGGATGCAGCGCCCCCCGTCGCTGGCTTTCAATCGCAAGACATTTCGATCGGCGAGCCCATCTCACTGCCGTTCGCGGCTCCGCTGCCGGCTGCGCCACAGCCGCCGTCCGCTCCCGCCTTTCCACGCACCGCCGCAGCCCCGGCGGACTCCTCCGGCACGGGAGCCGCCGAAGCAGCCGGCACAGGCTGGCTGGGGCTGGCGGTCGACGATGCGCTCGTGACGGGGCGTCTCGTGGTGGTGGAAGTGGCGCCGGACGGCCCGGCCGCCCGGGCCGGCGTGCGGCCGCAGGATGTCCTGCTCGCGATCAACGGCAGCCCGCTGAAGGACAGCGATGAACTCGCTGCCGCCTTGGCCGCCATCTCTCCTGGGCAACGGGTCCGGATGGCCCTCGGCCGTGACAGCCGCGTGGATGAGGTCGAGGCGGTGGCGTCGACACGGCCGCCCCGTGCGATCGCGCGGGAGAACGGCCGTTCGGCCGACGCGGCCGCGATGACCGCCGTGCCGCAGGCGGAGCCCCGCACGGTCGCCGTGCCGCCGACGATGTCGCGTGCCGAGACGACGCTGGCTCCGATGATGGCGGCGCCCAGCCAGTTTCAGGCCGCAGCCCCGGCGATGCCGACATTGCCGCCCGCGCCTCTGTCGTCCCAGCCGCAGACGTTCGGCGCTGCGCCGGCGTTTGCCGCCGCACCGCCGATTGCGGCACCGCCATCCGTCACCTTCCCCACGCCGGCCGCCGCGCCAGCTTCAGCGGCTGCATCCGCCGCCGCGCCGACTTCAGCGGCGCCATCCGCCGCCGCGCCAGCTTCAGCGGCTGCATCCGCCGCCGCGTTGGCACCGCCGCCGGCACGGCCGGCCCCGCCAGCCGCGCTCCAGTCGACGCCGGGCAGAACCGCACTCGGCGTGCGCACCGTCCCGGTCGACGCCGCGACACGGGCGCGGTTTCAACTCGACCAGCAGCAAGGCGCGATGGTCATCGGCGTCGTGCACGACCTGCCGGCGGCGCGGGCCGGCGTGCCGCCGGGAAGCGTGATCGTCGCGATCAACCACCAGCCGGTGCGGTCGCCCCAGGACCTCACACAACTCGTCACGCAAGGACCGGTCGGCCGGCCCGTGCCACTGCAGTACGTGCTCCCGGGCGGCGAATCGCGAAATGCCGACGTCGTCCTGCAGTCACTCGATCGGCCGCTCGAGCAGGCCCTCGTCGGCAGCGAGTCCCGGCCTGTCGCGGCCGGCGGCGAACCACCGTCGCTCGCACCCGCGGCGAACACCTCCCGTCGCGTGCAGCCCACCGTCGCGAATCGCGCCTCCGAGCCCGAGCCCCTCGTGCGGTTCGAGGAACTGCTGCGACGGCTCAACGACCGGCTCGACAGGCTCGAGCAGCGGTTCGAAAGGCTCTCCGGCGGCCGCTAGCCGGCAGGCGCTCAGGCCGCCGGGCGGTCGGAGCGGATGTCACGGGCGGAGGCGGAGAGGCCGAAACGGGCGAGTTCCTCCGTGAGCGGCACCCCGGCCGGACCCGCGAGGTCCGCCGTCCGCTTCGCATGCCGCGAGGGCTCCTTGCGGACGCGCCGCTCGCCCGACCGCCGGGCGCGGGACGTGGCCCACGCCTCCGCGTCTTCCGTGAGGTGCACGAGCAGTCGCTCGACACCATCGCGATGCCATTCGAGGTCGTCACGATCGATGTCCGCCGGCACATGGATGGCACGGCTCACGACCCCTCGCGCCCTCGACCAGGGCCGCGGGATCGCGAACCGGTCCCACGTGCCGACCCGCCAGGGCCGATCGTAGCCCAGGCCCATCGCCACGAGCGGAATCCGCATCGTGCTTGCCAGGAAGACGCACCCGGGTGCCAACCGCCGACGAGGCCCGCGCGGACCATCGGGCGTGATCGTCAGGTTCTCGGTCCGGGCCCGTGCGGCCAGTTCCCGCAGCGCCACCGAACCGCCCTTGAAGGTGCTGCCCCGGACGGTGCCGAAGCCCATCATGCCCGCCACCCGCGCCAGGATGTCGGCGTCGGAGTGCCGCGAGAGCAGCATGGCGATGTTCGAGTGACCACGAAGGTAGAGCGGGAACAGGATGTTCTCGTGCCAGAAGACGTAGATCTTCGTGCCGCGGCAGTCGGGATGGACGGGATCGACCGAGGGGTCGCCGAAATCGACGCGGTAATCCAGCGTGGCCATCCACTGCCGGATGCACGCGGTCGTGACGAGGGACATCCCGCCGATGGCGAGTGGAGACTCGAGCTTCACGAATCAGATTCTCCTTTCCCGGCGCTATGCCGCCGGCTCGTTTATGCCCGGCGCTATGGCGCCGGCTCGTTTTTTCCCGGCGCTATGCCGCCGGCTCAAGATCCCCACCACGTTCCCTCGAAGACCTCCTCCGCCGGGCCCGTCATGAACACGGGGCCGTTCGGATCCCACTCGAGCGTCAGCGGCCCGCCGGGCAGTTCGGCGACGATCCGCCGCCCGGTGCGGCCGGTGAGCACGCCCGACACGCACACCGCCGAGGCGCCGGTGCCGCAGGCCAGGGTGATGCCACTGCCCCGCTCCCACGTCCGCATCCGCACCCTGTCGGCCGAGAGCACTTGCACGAAGTGGACGTTGACCCGTCGCGGGAAGATGGCATGCGTCTCGATCCGGGGGCCGATCGACTCGAGCGGCACCTGCGCCACGTCACGGCAGTAGAAGGTCACGTGCGGGTTGCCCATCGACACGCAGGTCATGCGGGGATCGAGCCCCACGGCTTCCCACCAGGGCTCCGGAGCCCCGAGGGCCGGGCAGGCGGCATCGACCACGCGGCCGGACGCCGGCTCGAACACCACCGGAATCCGCTCTGCCTCGAGCACCGGCGCCCCCATGTCGACCCGCACCTGCGACCCGCGGAGCCCGCTGCGCACGACGTCGAGCGAGAGCACGCCACGGCCGGTCTCGATCGTCACCGTGCCCGCCGGCGCCCGGCCCCGGGCCACGACCAGATGCGCCACGCACCGCACACCGTTGCCGCACATTTCCGACTCGCTGCCGTCTGCGTTGAACATCCGCATGCGGGCCGCGGCGACGGTCGAGGGCATGACGAGCACGAGTCCGTCGCCGCCGACGCCGAAGTGCCGATCGGCGATCCGCGGCGCGAGCGCCGCCGGATCCGGCGGCGTCGGCTCGGCGAAGCAGTCCACGTAGACGTAGTCGTTGCCCGCGCCCTGCATCTTCACGAAGTGGATCGGACCGGCTGTCATCGTGTGTCCTCGTTTCGGTTCCGGAAAGCGGCCCTGGCGGACGAGCCACAGTATGACGCGAAGCCGCGCGGGCGGCGCCCTCCGCCGCTCATCGGAGACTCTCCCGCCGCAGGCCGGCGGCCCGGGGCCCTTCCGGCCCGCGCCGCTGCGATTGCAGCTTCTGAATCGCTGCCGCCAGCGTGGGGAAGGCTTCGCTCGTCATCTCGGGATGCGGCAGCGACCCGTCGACGTGGATCAGCATGAACTGTCCGCTCGCGCCCCCGAGCACCCGCTTCATCGCCGGCAGTTGCGTCGTCGAGTCGCCCATGATCGAGCGAAAGGTCAGGTGGACGTTGGAGTCGAAGTCGATCTCGCCGTTGCCGACGAGGCTGATGGCATCGCCCGACAACTCGATGTTGTCGAGGTAGGCATGGGGGCCTTCGATACGGAAGTCGACGATGCTCGACCCGAAGGCGTTGAGGTCGGGCGCCTTCACGCGCAGCATCTTCAGCATCGCCACCACGAGCGGCAGTTCGTAGATCGCCGCGTCGCGGAGCCGCACCTGCCCGCGGCCCGCCAGCGAATGGGTGCCGGCGCGGGAGCCGCTCAGTTCGAGCGAGCCGAAAACGCGACCGCGGTAGGGATGGGCGGCGGCCATGGTGTCGGCGGCCAGTCGCTCGAGATCGGACTCGCCGAGGGAGGCGGCCACCGCGAACCCGCCCGGATCGCCGGCCACGGCGCTGCCGTCGATGAGCAGTGTCCCGCCCGCGACGCGGGCCGACACCCGCCGCGGGGCGGCGGGGCCCGTGCCGCGGGCGGCGGTGGCGCCGAACCGCACCCCGCCGGCGTCCATCGCGACGGGGCCCTGGACGTTCGTCAGCTGGATGCCCCGCCACATGGCGCTGTCGATGGCCATGTCGCCGAAGGTCTGCCAGTCGCCGCGGTCCGCCTGCCCCTGCAGCCGGATGCCTCCGTGCACGTGCTCGAGCGCCGTGCCGACGTCGAGCGACCCCTGCTCGACGTCGAGTTGCATGTCCCAGGCCGCTGTCGGCGCGCCGGCGCCGACCTGGCCGGAATGGATGTCGAGGGTCCCGGCGAGCGACAGGAGCCCCCGCAGGTTCACGCCCGAGATGGCCTGTTGCAGCCCGGTGGGCAACGCCGCGAGCACGTCGTGGTCGGCGCGAAAGCGGTCGGCCGAGAGCTGCTCGAACGAGACATGCCAGCCGCCGCCGGGCAGGAAGCGGCAGACGCCGCCGGCCGAGACGGTGGTGCGGTCGTGTGTGCCCCGGACGTCGTCGAACCGGAGTCGACCGTCCTTCCAATGCAGCTGGCCGCGCAGCCGCTCCAGCCGGTAGGGAAACCAGGCCGGCTCGATCGAGACGGTGTCGCCCTGCGGCGTCGCCCACAGCTCCACTTCCGTGCGCCGTTGCTTGACCTGATGACGCACGGTCGCGGAGAACTCGGCGTTGCCGCGTGGATCGACGTCGTCCCAGATCTGCCGCACGCCGGCGGGCAGGCTGTCCCGCAGCTCGCGTTCCAGCACCACGCCGGTGCCGGCGAGGTTGAGCGTGAGCTCGCCGTCGTCTTCGCCGCGGGGCACGAGCGCTCCGGAGCAGCGCACGACCCCGGTGTCGTTGGAGCCGGTGACGTCGCGGATCGTCCAGTGGCCGCGATCCATACGGATGCTTCCCGAGACATTCGAGAGCGGATAGGGGAAGCCGGCGTAGGCCATGGTGCACTGCGCGAGGCGGATGCCCAACGAGTTGGCATGTCCGCCGCGCAGCTGCGGCGCCCGCTCGTGCCGGAAGACGAAGTCGAACGTGCCGGACGCCCGCAGCAGCCGCAGGATGTCGGCGCTGCGTGGCGGCATCGCGGCCAGCAGCGCGTCGTCGATCCGCATGCCGTCGCCGCGCACTTCGAGCGCGCCGACCGTGCCCGCCGGCAGCCTGCCGTCCGGGCCGGCCGGCTCGGTGCGAAACGCACCCTGCACGTGCACGGGATGCCCGCCCGCCTGGCCGGTCAGGTGGATCGACACCGACTTGCCCTGCACGACGACCGTGCCCACCGTGCGGTCGAGCCGGTAGGGGAATCGGTAATGGGTGAGCGAGACGTTGCGGCAGCGGACCGAGACGTTCGGCTCGATCGCCCCCGCGCGGCGGGCCAGCTGCGCCCGCACGTCGACCTCGCCGGCAGGCAGCAGCTTGCTCCACTGCGATGCCACCGCCGCAGGCAGGAGCGCCTCCCAGTGCCGCCCCACGACGAGCCGCTCGGCCTCGAGCAGCAGATCGAAGTCCGCGTCGCCGCGCCAGCCCGCCCAGCGGCCGCCGCCGCGGAGGAGCGTGGACCCGGCATGCGCCTCGAGCCGCTCGAAGGAGACACCGTCGCGGTCGCCCTGAAAGGCGACCGTCACGTCGCTCATCGCGAAGGGGAGCGACGGGTGCTCGAAGCGGCCCGACTCCAATCGTCCCCGCACCGCGAAGCGGCAGGCATCGAGCACGCGCAGCGAGCCGGAGGCCTGCCAGTCGAGGTGCATCCGGCCCCGCAGGCCGGCGAGGCCGCGGCGCAGAGGATCTTCCACCTCGCCGGCGGCCGCGGGCACCATGCCCACCAGCCTGGGCGTCACGTCGACCCCCTGCAGGCTGCCTTCGAGCTCGAACGACCCCGTGGCCACCGCGACACGACCGGCCAGGTGCGCCCGCTCGAACAGGTCGCCACCGGCGGTGCCCCGAATCACCGCCCACCCGGCGGCCGGATCGGCCGCCTCGGGCCGCACCTCGACGGACAGTTGCCGCACGACGGCCCGCGTCTGCCGGGGCACGTCGTCCATGTGCAGCGTCGCATCCTCGATCGTCACCGGCACCGGCACCGCCGCGGGCCCTGCGGCACGCTGCCGCACGAGGGCGGCGACCGTCCAGTCGCCGTCGGGCTTGCGGACCGCATGCACCATCGGGCGGCGCAGCCGCACCGCCTCGATCCGTGGCGCGCCGGCCACGAGGTCAGCGAGGTTCGTGGTGCATGCCAGCCTTACCTCGTCGATCCAGACCATCTGTCGGCATTCCTTGGGCAGCGTCGGGTCCGCGATCGATACCCCGCGGACCACGATTCCTTCCCCCTCGACGAGACTGGCCCCCTGCACCTGCACGGCCAGCGCCGGGAACTCCCGCGCGAGCCTGGCCTGGACGCGGGCGCGGACCTCCTCCCCGACGCGGTTCGAGCCGATCGCGCCGGCAGCCACGACGGCCGCCACCGTCACCGGCAGGGCCCAGCGGACCAGCATCCAGAGCGTGTCGGCGAGCGGTTTCAAGGCGGAGCGCCGCGGGGGCCACGACCGCGCGCACCGGCGGCGCGGCGAAGTGGGGCGGGACAGTACGAACCCCCGGCGCGAATGGTCAAGACACGCTGGCCGGCGCGAGGAACCGCGTATCCCGCGAAACCGCGCCAAACGACGGCAAGATCGCCGTTCCCGCAGCCTGCGGGCGCCTGCTATATTGCCCGCCCGGTCGCGGGGTCGCTCCCTAGGGCACCTGCCCCGTCTGCATACTCGATCCCAAGACTCTCGATCCCAAGACATCCCGACGAGGACCTTCCATGGCCCACGGCAAGCATGCTGATACCAATGACTGGGTCGATCCCCTCCCGGCCGGCGGACTCAACCCGAAGCGGCTCCTGTGGGCCGGCTTCATGGCGATCCTGGCCGCGGGTGTCGGGTTCTCGATCCGGGCCGGCATCCTCGGTCAGTGGGCCGAGCAGTATGGCTTCACGCAGACGGAGCTCGGGGCGATCACCGGCGGCGGCCTCACCGGCTTCGGCATCATCATTCTCTTGTCGAGCCTGATCGCCGATCGCATCGGCTTCGGCCCGCTGATGTTCGCGGCCTTCGTCATGCACCTGATCTCCGCGGCGCTCACGCTCGCGACCGGCGCCGCCTTCGAGGCCGGTGGCAAGCCGCTGGCGTTCCAGTGCCTCTTCTGGGGCATGTTTCTCTTCGCGATCGGCAACGGCATCGCCGAGGCCGTCGTCAATCCGCTCGTCGCCACGCTGTTTCCCAAGCAGAAGGCGCACTACCTCAACATCCTCCACGCGGGATGGCCCGGCGGCCTCATTCTCGGTGGCCTCGCCAGCTACTTCATGGCCGGGGGCGCGGGAGCGAAGCCCGTGCCGTGGCAGTTTCAGATCTCGCTGTTCCTGGCGCCGGTGGTGCTCTACGGCCTCATGATGCTCGGCCAGCGGTTTCCCAAGAGCGAGGCGAGCAGTTCCGGGGTGAGCTACCGCGACATGCTCGGCGAACTCGGCCTGCTCGGTGCGGCTGTCATCTGCGGCCTGCTCGCCCTGTTCTTCAAGAGCGACCTGGGCCTGCCGCCGCTCGTGGCAGCCGCCATCGCCGCCGGGCTGCTCGTGGCGTTCGGCGTGGCGACCGGCTTCCGGCTCGGCCACCTGCTGCTGGCCTTTCTGCTGCTCGTGCACGCCCTGGTCGGCTACGTCGAGCTCGGCACCGACTCGTGGATCTCGAAGATCACCGGCACGATCATGAACAGCCCGGCCAACGGGCTGCTGCTGTTCGTCTACACCTCCGGCCTGATGTTCGCCCTGCGGTTCTTCGCGGGCCCCATCGTGGAGCGGATCTCGCCGCTCGGTCTGCTGGCCGTCTCGGCGCTCTTCGGCGCCGCCGGCCTCACACTCCTGGGCAACGCGCAGGGCGCGATCATGTGCGTCGTGGCGGCCACGGTCTACGGCATCGGCAAGACGTTCCTCTGGCCGACGATGCTCGCGGTGGTCAGCGAGCAGTTCCCCAAGGGGGGCGCGATCACGATCGGCGCCGCCGGCGGTGTGGGCATGCTGGCCGCCGGCCTCCTGGGAGGCCCGGGCATCGGGTTCCTGCAGGACCAAAACGCCTCGGCGAAGCTGCAGGAACACCCGGCCGTCTACGAGCGTTACAAGGCGCCGAAGGAGAACGAATTCCTCTGGATGAAGACGGTGGGCCTCGACGGCGCCAAAGTGGGCGTGCTCGAGGATGGCGGCAAGGAGGCCGAGCGGGCACTCGAACTCATGACCCGCGAGAACGCGAAGCCCGAGGCGGTGACGACCCAGCGGCAGCTCGTGGACTGGTGGAAGTCGTCCGCCGCTCCTACGGCCGCGGATGACAAGCCGCTCGTGGAGAACGCCGGCCTCTTCGGCGGCCGGCAGGCACTGAAGCTGACGGCCCTCGTTCCCGCCACGATGTTTCTCTGCTACGCGGCCCTCTTGGCCTGGTTCGCCTCCCGCGGCGGTTACAAGGCCCGCGGAATGCACTGAATTCACGAAAAACATCGCATCCTGCGATTTTTTCTGGGCGGGCCTCCGCCCGCTGGTGCTGCGCGTCGCATCCATGCGCCGCCATGGGGAGACGCTGCAACGCAGCTTGCGCCCCGACGGGCGGATGCCCGTCCACATTCAGCTTCTGGGCGGGCCTCCGCCCGCTGGTGCTGCGCGTCGCATCCATGCGCCGCCATGGGGAGACGCTGCACCGCAGCTTGCGCCCCGACGGGCGGATGCCCGTCCACATTCAGCTTCTGGGCGGGCCTCCGCCCGCTGGTCATCGCTGCCTCAGCGGCGCGACAACTCCATTTCTCCATCGGCCGCCCGGGCCCGGACTCCGCCGGGCAGTTCGAGCGTGCCCGGCGCTCGGTGGCCCGTGTCGGCCGCGGCGAGCGCCAGCGCGGCCAGTGCTTCGTAGTGCCGCGCGGCCATGTCCCGCTGCGGCCATTCCTCGCGCCGCCAGAGCGTCACGAAGATTTCGGCCACGAGCCGCTCGTCGAGGCCCGCCAGGCGCCGTGTCTGGATCACGACGCGCCCATCGGCATGACGGGCTCCATGCATCTCGACCAACCTTTCCGCGGCGCTCGCCACCGCCCGGGACGCCGCCACCGCATGCCCCGCCAGCCGGACAAGCGCCGCCGACGCCGCCGGATACGGGCCCGCCTCGCACCGCGGCAGGATGTCATGCCGCAGGAAATTGCGGGCGAACCGCGTGTCGGCGTTCGTCGCGTCCTCGCACCACCCCTGCCCGAGCGCCACGACCGCCCCTCGGACCACTGCGCGAGGCACATGCAGGAGCGGTCGCAAGATCGCGATGCCATCGCAGAGCCGTGCCGCCGGCGCCATGCCGCCGAGGCCGCCTAAGCCGGTGCCGCGTAGCGCTCGATGCAGCACCGTCTCAGCCTGGTCGTCGGCGGTGTGCGCGAGCAACACCGCCCGCGCGCCATGCTCGAGGGCCAGTTCCCGGAAGAAGCCACGGCGGGCACGTCGTGCCCGGGCCTCGATGCCCTCGCCCCGCACGCCATCCCTCTCGAGCACCGGCAGGTCACGAATCGCGGCCGTCGCCCCGAGCTTGGCTGCCAGGTGCGCCACGAACCGGGCATCCGCGCCCGCCTCCGCCCGCAGGTCGTGCCGCGCATGGGCCACGATGATCCGCGCCGCGGCGATGCCCGGAGGCCTGAGCCTGTCGAGCCCCGTCAGCAGCGCCACGCTGTCGGCTCCGCCCGACACCGCCACCACCACCGGGGCATCCCAGATCCCCCGGTCCGGCAACCCCCGGGCAAGCTCCTGCAGAAACCGGTCGATGGTTTGGTCACTGGTCGAATCCGCGGCTGCCATGCCCCCATTGTGGCGTCGACGACGTCCGCCCACCACCAAGGAAGCCCCGGAGCCCGCGGCTCGGCCGGCCGAAGCGGCATTGAGCGGCCGCTGGACGGCCGCTACCCTCCGCCGCCGATTCTCGAGCCCGCCTCGGCAGCGCCGCTCGGCGGATTCCCGGAGGACCCTCGCATGACACCCCTGCCCCACTTCGCCCTGCGACTCGCCCTGGTCGCGTTCCTGTTGCCGCTCACAGGCGGCTGCTCGCTGATCACCACCGTCGCGTATCTCGTGCAGCCCGAGAAGGACGCTCCGGCAGAGTTCAAGGGACTCCGCGGGAAGCACGTCGCCGTCGTCTGCAAGCCGATCGTGGAACTCGAGTTCAGCGACGCCAGTTCGGCCCGGGAACTCGCCACGATGGTCGGTTCGCTCGTGGCGCAAAACGTCCGCAAGGCGCGGGTGATCGACCAGCGCGAGGTAGCCCGCTGGATCGACGAGAACGCCTGGGTCGACTACCCCACGCTCGGCAAGGCACTCGACGCCGACATCGTCGTCGGGATCGACCTGGAGCAGTTCCGGATGCACGAGGGCTCGACGCTCTACCGCGGCCGTGCGTCGGCGAACGTACGGGTCTACGACGTCGCCGAGAAGCAGGTGCTCTTCGAGAAGCGGCTCGACGGATTCACCTTCCCGGGCGACAGCGCCGTGCCCGCGGCCGACCAGTCGGAGACGCAGTTTCGCGCCCTCTTCCTCCAGGTGCTGGCCCGCAAGATCGCCCGCAGCTTCCACGCGTACGACAGCCGGTCGACGTTCGCGGAAGAGAACCTCACGTTCTGAATTGCGCGCCCGCAGGGCCATCCATGGCCCCTGCGGGCTTGAGCGGACGCGACCATGAGGTCGCGCCCGCTCAGAAGGCCCGCCCTCCAGGCGGGCAGCCCAGCCACGTGCGACCGGCGGGCAGCCCGGCCGTGCGCCACCTGCGGGCCTCGACCTCCTGAGGCCTCCACGGGGGCGGCCCCTCGCCGCCGCGCTGCAAACCCCGTTCGCGACGCTGAAAAACTGTCGCCACCGGGACGGAGCCGAAACGTCGAGCTACAGATTCTTGAGCGGCCGCTTCGGCTTCGGTGCGGCGAGCATCCGCTTCTTGTCGTCGGCCCGGGCCGACGGCACGCCGCCACCGCCGCCGCCTTCTTTCTTCGGCTCGTTCACGCCGGTGTGCTTCTCGATCCAGGTGTACCCCAGGGGCCGCTTGAGTTCCTCCGCGGCCAGGAGCGCCCACGGTGTGCCGGGGTGCTCCTGCACCACCCGCTCCAAGAGCGACTGCGCCTGCTTGGCGGCCTTCTCCGTCTGCGAGCCGACCTGCGACACATCCGCGCTCTCCTTCAGCTCCCACGTGTCGTTCTTGGGATCCTTGAATTTCATGCCGCCCTTCGCCTGGGCGAGCATCGCGTTGTAGGCGTCGGTCCGCACCTTCACTGCAAGCACCCTGCCGAGCGACAGGTCGTAGCCGGCCTGCCACCGCTTCTCCTTGATGGCCTCGCGGTCTGACAGGCCCGATTTGAGCAGTTCGGCAAGGCTGTCGAGACGGGGCTGGATCCGGGCCGCCATCTTCTGGGCCTCGGCGAGCAGCTGCGAGAGCGAGGCGTCGTCCTTCCTCGGGAAGACCATGGTGGGGGCTTCCATCGGGCTGATCTCCACCGACCGGGCCGCCTCGACGAGCACCTTCTTGGCCTTGTTGTCCGCGAGCTTCTTGTCGATCGCCGCCGCCGACTGGTAGTCGGGCTGGTAGTCCCGCATCACCTCGGGATCGAAGAAGTAGCGAAGCTGCGACGACATCGCCGCGGTCTGATCGTTGGTCACCCGCCCGCTGGCCCCGCGATTGGCGTGGACGGCGAAGTAGATGCCGCCCGTGGCGGCACACAGCTTGGAGAGGCTGTAGGGTCCGAAGCCCGAGTCGATCGCCTCGTCGGCGAGGCTGCCGGAATGCACCCGCACCACCTCCGGGTACAGCGTCTCTGGCCCCTGCTCCACGACGCCCCACTGCACGTCCTGGTCGTACTTGGGATCGAAGTCCACGAACTTGAACTTCACCTCCCGCATGCCGAAGGGGGCCGGCACACCGACGACGTAGACAGGCATGCCCTGGTTGCGGCAATAGACCGCGGTCTTGTCGACCTCCACCTGGTCGTTCCCGACCTCGTCGGTGAAGGCGATGATCAGGACGTTGCGCCGCGGCGCCCGGCGAAACACGCTCGCCTCGGACGCGGCGGCGCGGATCGCCGTGAACGTCATCTCGATCCCGGAATCGTCGACCGGAATCGACTCGATCGCCCTCGCCACCGCCGCGGTGTCGTCGGTCGCCTTCAGCACGAGCGAAACCGTCTTGCCGTAGGCGATCACCATGTTCTTGAGATCGGGCTTGCGGGCACCTGAGCGATTGGCGCCGAGCTCGTCGAAGACCCGCTCGAGCCGCGACGCGATCGCCTTTCGCTGGCCGGCCAGGCTGACCGACTGGTCGAACACCCAGCACACCACCGACGGCCCGGCGTCGAGTGCCGCCGCGATCTCACCGGTCAGCCGATCGACCGCGCCGGCCGCGCCGGTCGTGCCGGCACCGACGGCCCCCCGCACGACGATCGCCTCGTCCAACACGGCCGCCGTCGGCAGTTCGTCCAGCGGCTCGACCGCCACGGTGGCCACGACGTCGGGCTGCACCTCGAGGACGACCCGCGGCTCCTCCGCAAGCGTCGGCGCGAGGGCCTGGGCGACGTCGAGGCTCTGGTCGCTCTCCGCGCCGTCGGAGGCCGCCGGGTCATCGGCCACGACCATCTCCCGCGGCAGTTCGAGGATGTCCTCGACCGCTTCCTGGGGCTGCACGATGGTGATCGCCGGGGAGGTGCGGCTGGGCTCGTGCAGCGCGACCATCGCGAGGCCGAGAAGAACGACGACGTGGAGGAGCAGACTCACCACCCAGGCCGGCGTGTCGCCGTCGAACGGCGTATCGTCTTCTCCGGTGTATCGCTGCCACCAGTTCGCGAGCCCGCCGGGCGACTGCGTCTGCGAATCCATCAGGAAGCCCTCACAATCTGGTCGCGGGATCCGTCACGGAGCGCCCGCCTTGCCACCGCCTCGGGCTGCACCTGCTCCTTCACCGGATTCCGACTCAGGATACCGCAAACCCGGGGCTGGCATCGGCCCTCCCACCGCAGTTTTGCCGCGATACGGCCCGCCCCGGCTTCGGCTCCGATGATATTCGCATCTTCCCGCGGCCACTATTCCTTCGAAGGTCTCGAACCCCCAGGCCCGTCCCCGCCCGCGAAGGGGGCGGGACGGGCGGCCCACCACTGGGGGCCGGCCCGGTGCGGGCGGCTTCGCCTCAGCGGCACCGCCGGATGGCCTCCTGCGCCGGTTTTTGCCACCATGACAAGTGAATGGAGAGATGGTCATGTTTTCCCCCGATGTAGAGAATCGCTTCATGCTGTCCCCGCTTCGACTGCCGACGGACCGTTCCCGCCGTGCCCCGCTCGGGCCGATCGTCGCCTGCGCGATGCTCTCCACACTCGTCGGCCCGCCGTCAGAGGCTGCTCGGGGGGCCGAGCAGGCCGCCGCAGCCGCGGCGACGGGCGAGGAACTCTCGCTCCAGACATCGGACGGGCTCCGCATCGCCGCGTGGTACTACCGGGTGGCGGGCGATGCGAAGCCGCAGGCGGTGGTGATGCTCGTGCACGACATCGAGGGCTCCCACAAGACCGTGGAGCCTCTCGCCAGGGCCATGCAGCGGGCCGGTTACGCAGTCGTGGCTCCGGACTTGCGGGCGCACGGGGCGAGCCAGGGCCGTGCCGCGGCGGCCACTCGTGCGGAGGACGTGGAGCCGCGCATGCTCAAGAAGGCCGACCTCGAGGCGATCGCCGCCGCGACCGGCGGGAGGCTTCGCGACCAGTCGGCCTTCCGCGGCGAACTCGAGGCCGTCCGCAACTGGATCAAGGAACGGTCCGAGGCGGGCGAACTCGACATCGACCGGCTCTGTGTCGTCGGCTGCGGCCTCGGGGGCACGCTGGCGACTCTGTGGACGGCAGCCGACTGGAACTGGCCGCCGACGACGACCGGCCCACAGGGCAGGCAGGTACGTGCCCTGGCGCTCGTCAGCCCCGTCTGGGCGAGCAAGGGCGTGTCGTTGTCGGTGCCGCTGGCCAGCGACGCGATCCGGCAGCAGGTGCCGATCATGGTGATCGCCGGCAAGGCGGATCGCGACGGCCCCCGGCTGTTCGACCAGCTCAAACGTTTTCGCCCGGACGCCTGGTTTGCGGTGCGGCCGGGCAAGCCGCCGGAGAAGGCTCCCGGCCTCGCGGATGCGGCCGACGGCACGGCCTTCTTCAGCCAGGTCGACACGAGCCTCACCGCCGACAAGCTCGCCGGCGACCCGGCTGCCCACGTGGGCGACCAGTTGAAGACGTTCTTCCAGTTCGCCCTCGCCCGACCGCGGGAGTGACCGCCCGCCGACCGGACGAAGACGTCACGGCAGCCGCAGTTCCATGCCGGGAACGAGCAGTTCCGGACTGCGCAGTCGATCCCGGTTGGCCTGAAGAATGCGGGCCGAGGCCGATCGGTCTCCGTAAAATCGCAGGGCGATCGAGTCGAGAGAATCACCCGCGGCGACCCAGACCTTCGCAGGTCGCGCGGGGGCCGGCGGGGCGGGCTGGTGGGCGACAGGCACGGCCGCCGGCATGGCAGCCACGGGAGACGGCGGCTGCTCCAGCCAATGGCGGCCCGACGGCGCCGTAGCACCGCTGACGTCCGGCTCGGGGGGGATCCGGTTGGCTTCCACGCGCGTCGCACCGGCGAACGTGGGCTCGATCACCCCCGGCCTGCCGCCACCAGACGCGGTCACGGCTGGCAACGTCCACGAGGGAGGCATCCGCAGGGCCATGCCGATCGGCAGCAGTTGTGGATCGGCCAGCCGATCCCGGTTGGCATCCCAGATGGCCGTCGCCGCGCCGGCGTGTCCATAGACACGAATGGCGATGCCAGTGAGGTCGTCACCATCGCGCACGACATACGTCGCCGGAGCCTCGATCACCGGCGGCTGGGCGGCGACTGCCGCAGGCCGCACCGCCGCCTCGGGCAGAGACCAGCCCCCGGCCAGCGGCGGCGGGGCATGCACGTCGAGGAGCGGGGGCGGCGGAATGTCCACGGTCGAACGATAGGCCGCATCGAGCGACGGCGGAGCGGGAGAGAAGTCCAGCCCCGATGGAGGCAGCGGCGCTGGCGGCGGTGGCGGAGGAACTGCGGCCACCACCGGCGGCGGGGCGGCGGTGCTTTCCGCGCCCGCGGCCGCGCCGATCCGCACGTCCGGGATCGCGTGCGCACCGCCCGGCGGGACGCCGGCCGCGCCGTCCACGACGCCGGCGGCAGCGTGCGCCGGCGCGGCGGCTGCCGGCGGGGCGACGCTCGCCTGCCCGCCGACGCCGGGCCAAAACAGCGTGACCAGCGGATACACGAGCGACACGCCGGCGATCAACATCGCCATGCCGAGCACGAATCGCACCGTATGCACGAACTGCGCCATGACGCCGTCTCCCGCACGAGGCCGGCAGCGGCCCCGGGGAGAGCCTCGGGGCGGTCTCGCTCCGGCCGCCACAGCGAGTATGCGCCGCCCCGCCCGACGCGGACGTCTCTGGCCCACGGCCACCGCTCTCGCCCAGTCCCGCGCCGGCGCCACGGCCGTTACGACCGCGCAGGTCTCGCGTGCCGCCGCGGCCCCTCCGCCGGGCCGTGGGCGTCAGCCGGTCGCACGGGCAGCGGTCGCGCCGCCGGCGGGGGCGCGACGGGCGGCAGCCGCTCCTTCCTGCAGCCAGAGCACGATCGGCGCCGCGATGTAGATCGTGCTGTAGGAGCCGGTGATGATGCCCACGAGCATCGTGAAGGCGAAGGCGTGGATGCCCTGGCCGCCGAAAAGATAGAGGATCAGGGTGGCCAACAACGCCGTGCCGGAGGTGAGGATCGTGCGGCTCAGCGTCTGGTTGAGCGCCTTGTCGACCATGTCGGCCGTGACGTACGGGCTCTTGCCCCGCAGTTCGCGGAGCCGGTCGAAGATCACGATCGTGTCGTTGATCGAGAAGCCCACGATCGTCAGGAGCGCGGCCACGACGTCGAGGCTGATCTTGAAGTCGTCGACGAGCGCCCAGCCCAGATACCGCGAGACGTAGGTGCTGAGCGCCAGGCAGGCCACGGCCACGAGCACGTCGTGGATCAGGGCCACCACGGCCGCCAGGCCGAAGGCGACGTTCTGGAACCGCACCCAGACGTAGAGCACGATCATCAACAGGCTCGCCAACAGTGCATAGAGGGCCGTGATCTTGGTGTTTCCAGCCACCTTGCCGCCGATCGAGTTGGCGGACAGATAGACCGGCGTCTCGGCCAGCCGGCGGGCCACCCGCTCGACGACCTTGCGGGTCGTATCGACGTCGAGCGACGTGGAGAGGGCCCAGTTCTGATAGGGCCTGGTGCGACTGGTCACGCCCTTCGTCTCGGCGGCATCGGCCTCGAGTTCGAACGGGGTGTTGACCAGCCCCTCCGCCTCGAGCGCCGCCTCGATCGTGGCCCGAAGCGTGGGGCGGTTGATCTTCTCGGGGAAGTCCAGGGCCACGGCGGTGGTCAGCGCCGACGGGTCGGGCGTCGCGCCCTCCTTGGCGGTCGATGTCACTTCGCCGAAGCCCATCGAGTAGGTCAGCAGCCGGTCGGGAAACACCTGCCGCAGCGCCTTCTCGACGTCGTTCCCGTCGTCGGGCGTCTCGTCGCGGAGTGACGTGTCGATCTTGTAGCGGGTGTTCGGGGCGGCGTCACCGCCGGTGACCGCGCTGACGGCGGCGTCCGGCAGCACCGAGACGGCCTTCCGCACGTCTGCGATGTCGAGCGCCTGGTCGGGCTTGAACGCCACCTGCACGCTCGTGCCGCCGGTGAAGTCGATGTCGAACAGGCCCTGGCCCCGCTGCGCGGCGGCCGCGAGCCCCAGCAGAATGAAGGCCAGCGAGCCGATGATGGCCGGACGCATCCAGCGGACGAAGCGGAAGTGGGTCTGCCCGAAGAACTTCGCCATCGACAGCCGCCGCAGCCAGCCGTTCCGCTCGGCCAGGTCGAACACGACCCGCGAGCAGAAGACGGCCGTGAAGAGATTGAGCACAAGGCCGAGGATGAGCGTCACCGCAAAGCCCTTGAGCTGGTCGGTGCCCATCGCGTAGAGCACGACGGCCGTGATCAGCGTGGTGAGGTTCGAGTCGACGATGGTGGAGAAGGCCCGCTGGAAGCCGTTGCGGATCGCCATGCGAACCGCGGCCCCACGCTCGGTTTCCTCCCGCATCCGCTCGTAGATGAGGACGTTCGCGTCGACGGCCATGCCCACCGAGAGCACGAGGCCCGCCAGGCCGGCGAGCGTGAAGGCCGCCTTGAGGGAAATCATCAGCGCGATGACCAGCAGGATGTTCAGGAGCACCGCCAGGTCTGCGACGAAGCCCGAGAAGCGGTAGTAGGCCAGCATGAAAGTGAGCACGGCGATCGTGGCCAGGATCATGGCCCTGGCACCCGAGCGGATCGTGTCGGCCCCGAGCTGCGGGCTGATCTTCTGCTCGCTGATCGGCTCGCTGACGAGCGCCGCCGGCAGGCTGCCGGCATTCAGCACTCCCACCAGGAAGTCGACGTCCGACTGCTTGAAGCTGCCGGTGAT
Source organism: Planctomycetota bacterium (assembly GCA_046046235.1). Lineage (GTDB taxonomy): Bacteria > Planctomycetota > Planctomycetia > Pirellulales > UBA1268 > CAMCQY01. The sequence goes on from JBJOKF010000075.1 coordinate 46,186, forward strand.
CTGGCCGTCGCCGGTGATGGTGCTGCGGATGGTCGGGGCGGAGAGCAGCGTGTCGTCGAGGAGGATGCCCAGCCGGCTCGTCAGACGGTTGGCGGGATCGGGGAGGTTCTGGCCGGTGAGCGTCCCGAAGAGCGCCGCCCCCGCGGAGTTGAACGAGAAGTTCACGCACGGCTGCAGATTCGAGTCGTAGCTCGACGAGGCGCGGTTCAGGTAGCCGCCGGTCACGTCGAAGCGGTCGAGCACGACGAGCACCTCCACGCGGCCGTCCGGCGCGGTGCGGGTGACCAGGCCGCGATCCTCGGCGGGGTTCATCTTCGACGTGTCGAGCTGCACCCAGCGGCCGATCGGCCGGCCGCCCTCGCTGACCGTGGTGCCGGGCGAGCGGGTGGCCAGGTCGATCAGCTGCTTGTGCCGGGGATCCTCCGGATTGGCCGTGATTCGGAACTCGAGCACGCCGGCGCTCGACACCATCCGCTTGATGAGCTCGACCTCCGACTGGTCGACCTCCGGCACGATCACTTCCAACTGGTCGAGACCGTACCGGCGCACCGTCACTTCCTTCTGACCGCCCGGATTTACGCGGCGGCTCACCGCGGCGACGAGCTTGTCCATGTCGACGGCCGGCCGCCCGACGGCCCCGGCCACCTCTGCGGTCGCCCCCTTCTCCGCCGCCTTGGAGGCGTCGACCTCGTAGACGAGGATCACGCCGCCCTTCAGGTCGATTCCCAGTCGGGGTGGCCATCCCAGCCAGCTGATGACCGCGCCCGCCGTCAGGGCGACGAGCACCGTCGCGAGGCGACCCCACATGTCCGCCGCCCGCAGCCGCTTGGAGACGAGCCAGGAGAGCAGCGTCGGCACGGCGACGGTGAGCAACGTGATGCCCCAGACGGCCCACGGCTCGCGCCACCATTCGACGGCCCCGCCCGGCGTCGCCTGCGCGGCGGCAGCCACGCCGGCGGCCTGGGCGAAGAGGTGCTGGATCATCGGGGAGCTGTTCATGCCGTTCTCGTTTCGCGGTTTGGATGGGGATGGCGGGGAGGGCCGGGGTTCGGTCCGCTCCTGCCGCCGGGACGAAATCAGGTGTCGCCGCCGCGGTCTCCACCGCCGGGGGCGGCATCCGCCTTGTCGGCCAGGACCTTGACGACGCTCGACAGGGTGACCGCGATCTTCACGTTCGCGGAGTCGTCGACCCGCAAGAGCACGCGGTCGGCGTCGCGGTCCACGTTGGCGATCGTGCCATAGATGCCGGACGACGTGAGCACCCGGTCGTTCTTCTTGAGGGCGGCGAGCAGTTCACGCTGCCGCATGACCCGCTCCCGCTCCGGCTTGTAGAGCAGGAGCCAGGCCACGAGCAGGATCATCGCCATCGGCAGGTACGTGACCAGCAGTTCGAGCGGCCCCGGCGGGGCCTGGGCTACTGCCGCGAGCGGCGGCAGGGCGAACGGAACTGGCGGCACGGACGGCATGGCGACTCCCGGATCTGCCGGCGGCACGGGCCTCCCGGGCTGACGGCAGATCCGAAAATGTAGTGGCATGCGCGCCGGACGGACAAGCCCGAACCGGTCCTCCGGCTGTCTTACCGCCCCTGCTCGACCGATTCGGTCGCGGGCGGGGCGAGGCGGTCCAGCAGGGCGCGACGCTCCGCCTCGAAGCGGCCGTCGATCACCGCCTGACGAAGCTTGGCGACGAGCCGCTGGTAGAAGGTGAGGTTATGGATCGAGGCCAGGATCGGACCGAGCATCTCGGCGGCCAGGAACAGGTGGCGGATGTAGCCCCGGCCGTGCCGGCAGGCGACACACGGGCAGTCGGCCTCGAGCGGCCTGGGATCGTTGGCATGGCTCGCGTTCCGCAGCC
>JBJOKF010000161.1:0-9747 GCA_046046235.1 Planctomycetota bacterium
ACAGCATCCGCAAGGCGCAGCTCTTCGGCGAGATCGGGCAGCGGTACGGGCTGACGGCGGACGCGAGCGTGTCGCTCGACGACTTCACGACGCTGCGGCACCTGCTCGACTACATGCTGCCACGGGTCGGCGGCGGTGCCGCGTCCGTCGCGGCCGCGTCCCAGCCACCGGTCGGCGGCGCCTTGTCCGCAGCCTTGTCGACAGCCTTGTCCGCCGCCGCCGAGCGTGGCCGGCGGCTGGGCCGGGACCATGCCGAGGCGATCCGCACCTGGGCGCGGCAGCTTGCCGCCGCGCCACCGCGGACGGTGCCAGCCATCACCGATCCGGCGATCACCGCCGAACTCGCGGGCATCGCCGAGGCGGCGGGGGTCGACGAGTCGATCGTCCGGGCCGCATTCACGGAACCGGCCCGGGCACTCGGCGGCTGTGCGGCGATCGTCGTGGCTCCGCGCGACGCGGCCGCCGCCCGCGGCGTGCTCGCCTGCTTCGGCCGCGGCGCCGATCCCGACGTCAGGCCGTTCGACGTCGCCGGCATCCGGGGCACGCTCGTGGGCGCGAAAGGGCTGCCCGGTGGCATCCTCGGCTGGAACGATGCCGGGCTCGTCGTGCTGGCGGAGGGCGGTGCCGCCGCGGCCGCGGTCGAGGCGGTCGTCACGACCTGCCGTTCGGCAGCGGAGGCGGAGAGCACGATCGCCGGCTGCGCCCCGATTCCCACCGGGCTCGTGCTGGCCGATCTCGTGAGCGGTGTGCACGCGGTTTCGGCCTCGGGAACGCTCGTTGCCGAACAGCCGTTCGTGACGCGAATCGAGCCAGGCTCGGCGCTCGCTCGCATCGCCTTGGCTGACGGCGCGGTCGCCCCGGCCGACGCGATCGCAAGGTTCGTCGGCGCGGCGGACGGTGCGGCCCGGGCCGCGCTGTCGGCCGCAGCGCCGTGGCTCGTCGTCGGCGTCGCGGCTGGTGCGGCGGCGCAGCGCTCGGGTGGGCCGCTCGGCCACGACTGGCTCGGTGGTGGCTCTCCCGGCGGCGCCTGGACGGCGACGGCGCGGAACCAGGAGCAGCTCCAGTCTGCCGAGCGGTCGGCCGACGTGACGCGGCGCTACATCGTCACGACCAATGATCTGCCGCCCGCGCAGCCCGTGCGATCGCTGCGGGGCGAGCGGGTGCTCGTGCTCGGCGGAGGCCCCACCGCGGAAGCGGTTCGCGCCGCCGTCGTCGCCGAGGGGGCGATCGCCGTCTCGGAGGCGCCGCGAACCAGCGACGAGGCCGTGGCCGCCGTCGATCGCGCCGAGGCGCACGGACCGGTGCGGCATCTCGTTCTCACGTCGGCGCGGCCCGGCCGGCCGGGCCGCTGGCTCGACAGGGGTGACGAAGCCGTGGCGGCGCCGTTCTTCGCCTGTCAGCGGTGGATCGGGCTCAGGTCCACCTCCGGCGACCTCGATCGCGCGACGCTCACCGCCGTGTCCGACCTGGGAGGCGACTTCGGCCTCTCCGGCTCGATCGGTGCCGCGGAAGGTGGCGCGGTGGCGGGGCTCTTCAAGAACCTGATCCACGAGTTCCCCAGCCTGCATGTCCGCGTGGTCGATGCGGCCACGGCGACGCCTCCCGCCGCGGTGGCCGCGGGCGTGGTGGCCGAGATGCGTGGCGCCGCCGGACCGGTGGAGATCGGTCTGGCCGCTGGCCGCCGGCTGGGAGTCGTGCCGCGGGAGGCGGCGGCGGTTCCGGCGGGACGGCTTGCGGCCCTGGACGCGGGCAGCGTCTGGATCGCCACCGGCGGTGCCCGGGGCGTGACCGCGGCCTGCTGTCGGGAACTGGGACGCCGCTATCCGGTGCGGCTGGTGCTGCTCGGCTCGACGCAGCCGGTCGATATCGAACCCGCCTGGCTCGCGCTCGACGACGCGGGGCTTCGCGACGTGAGGGGCCGCATCATGCTCGAGGCGAAGCAGCGCGGCGCCGACCCGCGGGCCGCCTGGCGGGCGGTCGAGAAGTCGCGAGAGATCCAGGCCTCGCTGGCGGCCTTCCGCGCGGCGGGCGTCGATGCCCGCTACGAGGCCTGTGATCTGGCCGACGCCGCGGCGGTGCGGGCGCTCGTGCAGCGGGTGGAGCGGCAGCTCGGGCCGGTGCGGGGCATCGTCCACGGTGCCGGCTTCGAGGCGGCCTGCCGCTTCGAGAAGAAGACCCGCGAGGGATTCCTGGCGACGCTCACGCCCAAGTGTGTCGGCATCGAGCATCTGCTCGCGGCGGTCGACCCGGCGGCGCTCGAGGCGGTGATCGGCTTCGGGTCGACGAGCGGCCGGCTCGGCGGCCACGGCCAGGCGGACTATTCGCTCGCCAACGACCTGCTCGCCAAGATCGTGGGGAGTTTGCGCCGCAGCCGTCCGGGGCTGCGGGCGACCGTCTTCCACTGGCATGCCTGGGACGAGGTCGGGATGGCGAGCCGGCCCGAGAGCCGGTTCGTGCTCGAGCAGTTCGGCCTGCGGTTCATGCCGCTGGCCGAGGGCGTGCGGCGGTTCATGGACGAGATCGAGGCGGGCCTGCCCGATACGGAAGTGCTCGTCACGGAGCCGGCCATGTGCCCCGACGCGATCGCCGCGGCGCAGCCCCGGGCTGCAGCGGCAGCGGCCGTGGCAGCGCCTGCCGAGTTCGGCAGTCTCGTCGAGCGGGTCGAGTCGCGGCCCGACGCCACCTGGGTGTCGTTCCGGCTGGATCCGACATCCGATCGCTTCCTCATCGATCACCTCCAATACGGCAGGCCGCTCCTGCCGGCCGTGATGGGGGCCGAACTGCTCGCGCAGGCCGTGCGGGCCGCGCACGGCGGGGCCGAGGTGCGCGAGATCCGCGACTTCGTCGTCGAGCGGCCGATCGCGTTCCCGCTCGATGCGGTCCGCGACGTCCGTGTCGAAGTGGGGCCCGTCGGGCCGGCGGGCGTCGAGGCCCGCGGCTGGACGGCCGTCGTCACGGCCGACGGCCGCACCGCCGGCGAGGATCGCGTGCACGTCCACGGCCGGATCGTGCCCGGGAAGCCGGAACCGGTCGACGCCGTGCTCGAGCAGCCGCCGTTCCCCTTCAACCCGATGTACTACCAGGAGGACGCGCCGCTGCGGCACGGCCCCTCCTTCCGCACGCTCGACGGCCTGTTCCTCGACCGCAGCGGCGGCTGGGGGCGGCTCGTCTCGCAGCATGGCGACGGTGTGGCCCTGCCGCGGGGCTCCAAGGGCTGGACGGTTCCGGTCGGCCTGCTCGACGGCTGCATCGTGGCCTGTGCGGTCTACTCCTACATCCTCTGCGGTCGACGCGTGGAGATTCCGGTGCAGTTCGAGCGGCTGCGGGTTTGCTCGCAGGCGCGGGGTGGCGAGAAGTGCACGTCGCGGCTCTTCTTCCGCTCGCAGGACAGCCGCGAGACGGTCTACGACGTCGTGCTCTTCGGCGACGACGGCCGCGTCATCCTCGCCGTGGACGGCCTGCACCTGGCCGTCATCGGCGGTGAGCGGGGTCGATCCGCATGAGCTGCGCCGGGATGCTGACGGCTGACATGACGGCCGACACGACGGCGGCGGCCGGCGACCAGGACGATGTCTTCCGCACGGGGCACGGCCACGTGGCGGTCCGTCTTCGGGCGTGCCGTCACGGTGAACCGCCCACCTCGGCCGAGGCCGCCCGTCTGGCCGAAGGCCTCGTGGCCGAGCGGCTGGGCATCGCGCCGGGCCGGGTCCGCGTGGCGTCGCTCGTGCCCTCGGGCCGGCCGGTCGCCTTCGTCTCGGGTGAACCGGCGGCGGTCTGTCTGTCGATCTCGCACGTGCCGGGCCTCGTCGGCGCCGCCGTGTCTGCCGATGCGTGGATCGGTCTCGACATCGTCGATCCGGCCGAGGCCGGCCGTGGGCTCGACGTCTGGTTCACGCCCGACGAACTCGCGCTCGTGCCCGATGATGGCCGGCTTCGCGCCCTTCTCTGGGCCGCGAAGGAAGCGGCCTACAAGGCCTGCCGCCTCGACACCGAGTTTCGGCCGCGCGGTGTCGTCATCGACAGCCTGGCCGCGCGGTCGTTTGCGTGGACCGTCCAAGACCGCTTCGGCGACGTACGGGGCACGGGGCGGCTGCTGGCGCTCGGCCGGTACGTCGTCGCCCTGGCGACCACCGCGGCCGGTCACGGGCCGCGACCATCCGGGCGGGCCGAGGCGCCCGTCGCAGACACCATCGCTCACGACCTGACCAGCTTCGAGACTCCGGAGGCACTCTTCCCATGATCGATCTCACCGGCAAGGTGGCGCTCGTCACCGGCTCGAGCCGTGGCATCGGCCGCGCTACCGCCCTGCGGCTGGCCGAGGCCGGCGCCGACATCGTCATCAACTACGTCACGAGCGGCCGCGAGGCGGAGCAGGTGGCCGAGATCGTCGCCGCGATGGGCCGCAACGTCGCCTGCGTGCGGGCCGACGTCGGCCAGGAGGAGGACGTCGACGACATGATCGCCTTCGTCCGCCGCGAGTTCGGCCGGCTCGACGTGCTCGTCCACAACGCCGCCACCGGCGGCTTCCGGCCGCTGGCCGTCACCACCCAGCGGCACTTCGACGCCGCGATGCACACGAACGTCCTGTCGCTGGTGTACCTGCTCAAGGCCGCCGCGCCGCTCCTCGAGGCGGCTCCGGCGCGGGGGAAGGTGGTCGTGCTGTCGAGCCACGGCACGCACATGGCGCTGCCCATGTATGGGCTGATCGGCGGCTCGAAGGCGGCGCTCACCGCGCTGGCCCGGCACTGGGCGCTGGAGCTGGGCGACCGCGGCGTGAACGTCAACGTGGTCGAGGCGGGCCTGGTCGAGACCGACTCGACCCGTCGACTGCCCGGCGCCGCGGAGATGTTCGCCGGCCGGAAGCACAAGACGATGACGGGCGAGCGGATGCTCGAGGCGGCCGACGTGGCCGACGCGGTGCTCTTCCTTTCGAGCCCGCTGTCGGACCTCGTGCAGGGGCAGACGCTTGTCGTCGACGGAGGCGCGGCGATCCACGTCTGACGGTCGACCGGGCCCCCTGCGGGCCCGGCGGCCTCGTTCTCGACTCAGCGGTCACGAGCATCATGCACGGCACCGATTCCTACATCCTGCTCACCGGCGCGACCGGCCTCCTCGGCCGGTCGCTTCTCCGCGACCTCGCCGCCGCGGGCCGCCGCGTGGCCGTCGTCGTCCGCCCGTCGAAGCTGGCAGGGGCGGCCGGGCGCGTGGACGAGCTGCTCGAGGATTGGCGGCAGGTGGCGGGCGTGCGGGTGCCCTGCCCGGTGGTGCTCGAGGGGGATCTGTCCACCGCCGGGCTCGGCCTGTCGGCCCCGCAGGCGGCCTGGGTGTCGCGGCACGTCCGCGAGGTGGTGCACTCGGCGGCCAGCCTCTCCTTCCAGCTGCGGGAGGCGGACGGCGAGCCCTACACGAGCAACGTGACCGGCACGCGGAACGTGCTCGCGCTCTGCCGCGACGCCGGCATCCGCCGGCTCCACCACGTCTCGAGCGCCTATGTCTGCGGCCTGCGGCAAGGGACGATCCTGGAGACCGAGCTCGACGTCGGCCAGACCTCGGGCAACGACTACGAGAAGAGCAAGATCGTCTCCGAGACCGAGGCCACCGGCGCGGAGTTTCTCGACGTCTGCACGGTGCACCGGCCGAGCATCATCGTCGGCGACCTCGTGCACGGCTTCACCAACACCTTCCACGGCTTCTACAAGCCGCTGCGGATCGTGCAGCCGTTCGTGGAGGCCTTCGTGGGCGCGAGCCTCGAGCCGGGGTCGCTCCTGGACGTGCTCGGCATGGACGGCCGCGAGTGCAAGAACCTCGTGCCGGTGGACTGGGTCTCCGCGGTCATGACGCGGATCATCCTCGACGAGTCGCTCCACGGCCGCACCTACCACGTCACCTCCGACGCGCCGACGAGCGTCGGCCTGCTCTGCCGGGTGTTCGAGGGACTCGTCGTGGAGATGGCGGCGGAGGCGAGCCGCCGGCGCGATGCACCGGCGCCGGGCGGCCATTCCGGCGGCAGCCCGACGGCTGGCTTCGACCCCATCACGCTCGGCCGGCTGTTCCTCGATCAGATGCACGTCTACAAGGCCTACTGGCGGGACGATCCCCGGTTCGATGCCGCGAATACCAGGGAAGCTGTGCCGGGCCTGCCCGCGCCGGCGCTCGACGAGGAGACGATCCGGCGGCTCTGCCGGTTCGCGATCGCGAACAACTTCCGCTGGCCGCCCCCGGGGCGGTCGGCTCCGGAATCGACCGCGCGGGCCGGCCTCGAAGCCCGGCTGGGCAATGCCTCCTGGGCGGCGCCGCGGCCGCCGCGGCAGTTCGGACTCGCCGTCACGGGCGCCGGCGGCGGCCAGTGGACCGTGGCCGTGGAAGGTGGCCGGCCGGTGTCGCTCCATCACGGCCTGCCGGCCGCAGGCCATGCAACGAGTTGGATGGCGGCGGACGAACTCGCCAAGATCTTTGCCGGCACGGCCTCACTCGCGGAAGTCCGCAGCCGCGGCGGCATCACCGGCGAAGGCGGCGGCCCGGAGGATCGGCGCATGGCGATCGAGGCGCTCGCTGCGATCCAGGGCATGAGTGACCACGGCGCCGGCGGGCCAGCGCCCAGTCACGACGAGGCGATCTTGACTGCCCGCTGAGGAACGCTCAAGCGAGGCTCGGGGCCGTCCATGCCCCGAGAGCCGGCGTATGATGACGAGCGAAGCCAGGATGGCGCAGCGAAGTCAGCATCCGAGCGAGCGGAGGCCGGGAGGGCCGACGCGAGCGTCCGGCGACGGGGCGTGGACGGCCCCGAGCCGGCGCGATGGCAAGAGATGTCGCTATGACGGGCGATCGGTCGCATCGACCGCGTCCTTGACGTATCTCTGGAAGCACCAGATCCGCTCCTCGCGGGTGCCGATGCAGCCGCGGAACGGCGTGACGCGGAGGCCCTGCTGCTGTGCGGCGAAGACGGAGGCGTCCTCGTGCTGGATGGCGGTGTTCGACCGCACACCATGCCGGGCGGCGAGCCGGGCGATCAGCCGGGCGAAGGGGTTGCGCCTGGTGCCGTCGAGGCTGAACATCCAGGCCCGCGTCGTGGAGGTTTCGGGGCCGGCCGGCAGGTAGACCTGCGCGTACATGAAGAGGTCGGTGAACGTGAACACGAGGTTCGGGAAGACGTGGTGGTGGACGTACTCGGAGGTGTCGGTGCCGCCCCCCAGCCAGCCGGCCACCCGCCGCTGCTGCCGCATGAGTGGCGTGTCGCGGCCCAAGTCGAAGACGAGCGTCGTCGAGCGGTTCTCGAGGTAGTGCTTCTGGGCCTCCTCCGGGATCAGGCCGAAGCCGCCGAGCGTGTGCGGGTGGACGTAGGGCAGGTGATACGTCTCCACGGTGTTCTCGACGGGGATCTTCCAGTTGCAGGCGAAGTCGGCCGCGTACCGCCAGTTGCAGGCGTAGGGGGCGGCGAAGGCGCGGGCCACGCGGTCATGCCACGGCCCGAGGTGCTCCCGCAGGCTCGGCCCCTCGGCGGCGAGCCGCACAAAGACGAGCTCGCCGCAGGCGTCCACCGCGAAGGTCTGCAGTCGGGCGTTTTCGCGATCGAACGGGCGGAAACAGCCGCCGTCGGGCACCTTCGAAACCCGGCCGTCCGCTGCGTATTCCCAGCCGTGATACTGGCAGACGATCTTCGCCGCGCTGCCCCGGGCCGCTTCCGTCAGCAGGCAGTGGCGGTGGGAGCAGACGTTGAGATAGGCCCGCACGCTGCCTTCGATCCGCCGCAGTTGCAGCGGGCGACCGAGGAGGTCGAGCGTGATGAAGTCGCCCTCGCGAGGCAGGTCCGAGGCGAGCGCCACCGGATGCCAGGCGGGCAGGAAGAGCTGGTCGAGCTCGCGGCGGGCGACGTCCGGCGACGCATAGTCCTCCGGCCGCAGGACGTATTCGAGCTGCTCCTTGTGGATGAACATCGGCTGGCCGGGGGCGTGGCGGGCGAATCTCAGGCCGGCGCGGCCCGCAGGAGAGCCGCACCACCCTCGCTCTCCATTAGCCTCGCGACGGGGAAGAGTCAAAAACGGCCGCCGCCAGCAAAGGCGTCAGCGGTCGGAAGCGTGGCGGTCGATCACGAGCGGGTCGTGGGAGCGGATGTCGCCGATGCGGAGCGAGGCCCGACCGGCGAGCAGGTCGTCCACGAGGTCGCCGACGACCTCGGCCCGCCAGCCGGTGGCGAGCAGCGGCCGGCGGTCCTCCTCGGAGTCGAAGTAGCCGAGCTTGAAGGCGAGCAGATCGCGCATGTCGGACGACGTCCCGACGAGCGCCGGCGCCAGGTGCATCTGTCGGCAGACCCCCGCGACCGCCGTGGCCAGAAACTGCCCCAGCATCGCCAGCTGCGGGGGCGGCGCGCGGTGCTTTTCCCCGCCCGGGCACTCGTCGTCGGGGAGCGACAGTCCCCGCTCGATCGCGGTGGAGAGCCCCTTCAAGATGTGCCGCAGGTCTGACCGCTGCATGCCCCGGACGGCCGAGATCTGCCGCTCGTCGGCGCTCTTTCGCTTGCAGAGCTCGACGAGCAGGTCGTCCCGGAGCACCCGCTTCGGAGGCATGTCGCGGTCGGAGGCGATTCCATCCCGCCAATGCCACAGCTCCCGCGCGATCGCCAGCTCTCGCCGCGAGAGCCCGTTGAGCCCCGACACCCGGCGCCAGCGCTTGCGGATGAACGATTCCTCGACGTCATCCTGCCAGGAGAGCATCTCCTCCTGCATCCAGCCGGTGCGGCCGGCGGTCGCCAGCTTGCCTTCGAGCTTGCGCCAGAGCCGCTCGAGGTGGCGGACGTCGTCGAGCGCGTATTCGAGCTGTGCGGGGCTCAAGGGCCGCATCCGCCAGTCGGTCCGCGTCTCGCCCTTGTTGGTCGGCAGGTTCAAGAAGCGGCGGACGATGGAGGCGTAGCCGGCCGGGTAATCGTGGTCCACCAGTCCGGAGGCCACCTGGACGTCGAAGAGCGACGCGGGCCGCGCCTGGATGGCGTGCAGGATGAAGCCCATCTCCTCACGGCCCGCATGCACGATCGTCGTGCGGCCCGGATCGGTGAGGAGCCGCCAGAAGGGCTCGAGTTCGCGGACTTTCAGCGTGTCGATGACGGCCAGCGTGTCCGGTGCGGCGACCTGGATCAGGCAGAGCTGGCTGCGGTAGGTGTGCTCCGACACGAACTCCGTGTCGAAGGCGAGATGGGCGTGGCCGGCCAGGCGATCGACGAGCGCCGCCAGTTGCGAGTCGGTCGTGACGAAGTCGTAGGCGTCGGGGGGCGGGCTGGCGGGATTCACGGGGGCGGCTGCGTCGGGGAGCGGGAAGATCTCCCATCGTAGCACAACCCTCGCTGCCGCGCCCGCCTGGGGGCGGCAGCACGGAACGACTCAACCCGCGCTCAGGCCCGTTCGATCACGCTGCCCGCCACGAGCGACTTGCCCGTGAAGCCGGCGAACGACGGGGCGAATCGCAGCGACCGGAAGGTGAGGTTCGCGAACACGTTCGGCACCCCGTTGAGGCCCCTCACATCGACCTTGGGCGGCGTCGCCGTCCGGGCCAGCGGCCCCTGGGGTGTCACTGGGTTGACGTACTGCCAGACGAGCGCTCGGCTGCGCGTGACCTCGAACAGCCGGCCCGTGGTGCCCTCGGTGATCAGGGTGTTGCCGTTGGCGAGCCGCTGGGCGCCCGAGACGATCGGCGCGAAGAAGCTCGACGGCTGCGCCGCGAAGTAGTTCCAAACGAGCTGGGCCCGGCCGTAGCCGG
>JBJOKF010000021.1:0-6652 GCA_046046235.1 Planctomycetota bacterium
AGAGCCAGAGCCAGAGCCAGAGCCAGAGCCAGAGCCAGAGCCAGAGCCAGAGCCAGAGCCAGAGCCAGAGCCAGAGCCAGAGCCAGAGCCAGAGCCAGAGACAGAGACAGAGACAGAGACAGAGACAGAGACAGAGACAGAGACAGAGCGGGAGCGGGAGCGGGAGCGGGAGCGGGAGCGGGAGCGGGAGCGGGGCTTGCGGTCGATTTAAGTCTGTGGGCCGAGGAGCCAGGCCAACAGGCCCTTCTGGACGTGCATCCGGTTGGCCGCTTCCTCGACGACCACGCTCTGCGGGCCGTCGATCACGCCATCGGTCACCTCCTCGCCCCGGCGGGCGGGGAGGCAGTGCATGAAGAGCGCGTCCGGGCAGCGGGCCATCAGCGCCTCGTTCACCTGGTACGGCTGCAGGTCCTCGAGCCTGCGGGCCCGCTCCGCCTCCTGTCCCATGCTCGTCCAGACGTCGGTGTAGACCACCGCCGCCTGCTCCACCGCCGCCTGGGGGTCGGTGGTCTCCACGATCTCCGCATTCGGCAGGAGCGCCTTCAGGTGCGCCCGGAAGGCGTCGTCGAACTGATACGCCGGCGGCGCCGCGAGCACGAACCGCATGCCGAGCAGGCCGCAGACGACGGCCAGCGACCGGGCCATGTTGTTGCCGTCGCCCACGAAGGCCAGCGTGTGGCCAGCGACCCGGCCGACGTGGGCCTTGAGCGTGTAGATGTCGGCCAGCGCCTGGCAGGGGTGGCAGTAATCGGACAGGCCGTTGATCACCGGCACGCTCGCCACCTCCGCCAGCCGCTCGATCGTGCCATGCGCCTTCGACCGGCAGACGATCACGTCGACATACTCGCTGAGCACCCGGCCGAAGTCGGCGATGCTCTCCCGCGACGATGAGAATCCGGCATCTTGCCCGAGGAAGAGGCTCGATCCCCCGAGGTGCACCATCGCCGCCTCGAAGCTCACCCGCGTCCGCAGGCTCGGCTTCTCGAACACGAGCGCCAAGACGCGGCCCGGCAGGAGCGCGTCCCGCCGGCCCGCGGCATATTTTTCTTCGAGGTCGCGTGAGACCGCGAAGACGGCCTCGATCTCCTGGGCGGACAGATCTTCGGGAACGATGAGGTGACGCATGAGACTGGCTGGTTGCGGGTGGGAGGAGGGCGGCCCGCGGTCAGGACCGCGACGCCACCTCGACGATCGCCTCCGCGAGCCGGTCGCAGCCCTCGTGGACCTCGGCCGGGGAGAGCGTCATCGCGGGCAGGAGCCGGATCACCCGTCCCTGCGTGCAGTTGACGAGCAGGTTTTTCTCCAGAGACGCCTGCACGACCGCCGCGCCGTCGATCGACAGTTCGACGCCGATCATCATGCCCATCACGCGGACGTCGCGGACCACGTCGCAGCGCGACTTGAGCTCCTCGAGCCGTTCGCGGAAGAGATCGGCCGTGTGGGCCACGTGCTCGAGCAGGCCCTCCCGCTCGATCATCTCGATCGCCGCGATGCCGGCCGCCGCGGCGATCGGATTGCCGCCGAAGGTGGCCGCGTGCATGCCGGGCCGCAGGTGGCGGGCCAGATCGACCGTCGTCAGCATCGCGCCGCCGGCGATGCCCGCGCAGAGGCTCTTCGCCAGCGTGATCACGTCGGGCGTCACGCCGAAATGCTGATAGCCGAACCACTTTCCCGTCCGGCCGCAGCCGCACTGCACCTCGTCGAAGACGAGCAGCAGGTCGCGCTCGTCGGCGATCCGCCGCAGGCCCTGCAGGAAGCCCTCCGGCGCGGGCACCACGCCCCCCTCGCCGAGAATCGGCTCCACGAGGATGCCGCCCGTCTGGTCGTCGATCAGCTTCTCGACCGCGTCGAGATCGCCGTGCGGCGCGTACTGGAAGCCGGCCACCATCGGGCCGAGACCCTCGTGGTACTTCGGCTGCGCCGTCGCCGACACGCTCCCCATCGTGCGGCCGTGGAAACCGCCGCGGAAGGTGACGATCTTGTACCGCTTGCCGTCGGTGCGGAGCCGCACGAGCTTGATCGCGGCCTCGTTGGCCTCGGTGCCGGAGTTGCAGAAGAAGGCCTGCCCGCCGAACGACCGCTCCGCGAGCAGCTGCGCCCAGCGGCCCTGGGGCTCCGTGTACCAGGTGTTGGGCACGTGGATCAGCCGCGCCACCTGCTCCTGCACCGCCCGGACGACCGGCTCCGGGCAGTGGCCGAGCAGGTTGCAGCCCCAGCCGGGGAACAGGTCGAGGTATTCGTTGCCCTCGGCGTCCCAGACTTTCGAGCCCGCGCCCCGCTCGAGGCAGACCGGGAAACGCTTGTAGTTGGGCACCACGTAGCGGTTGAAGACGTCGATCACGGCCTGTGTGCGGGCGCCCGGGGAAACGGTGGCGTCGATCGTTGCCATGGAATGCTCCCTGAGGTGAGAGGGCTCCGACGCCGCTAGCGGGCCGGAGCCGCCGCGACGGCGGCGCGGGTGGAGAGGTTCACGGCGTCGTCGCGGACGAGTTCCGTGCCGACACCGCTGGTGGTGTAGATCTCGAGAAGGAGCGAATGCCGCAGCCGCCCGTCGATGATGTGGATCTTCTTCACGCCCTGCTCGAGGGTCGTCAGGCAGCCCTCGATCTTCGGGATCATGCCGGCGGAGATCGTGCCGTCGGCGATCAGCCGGCGGGCCTCGGTGGCGGTGAGCGAGTGGATCAGGCTTTCGGGGTCGTTGACGTCGCGGAGCACGCCGGGAATGTCGCTCAAGACGACGAGTTTTTCGGCGCCGATCGCCGCCGCCACGGCCGTGGCGGCCGTGTCGGCATTCACGTTGAGCTTCTCGCCGTCGGCCGTGAGCGCCATCGACGGGATCACCGGCACCTGCCCGGCGTAGGTGAGGTTGTCGATCGTGAGCCGGTCGACCCGCGTCACCTCCCCCACGCTCCCGAGATCGAGCGGCTCGCCGGCCGGCCCCTCGAGCACCAGCTTCTCGCCGAAGAGCACGTTGGTGGAGAGAAAGTTGAGCGACATCGCCCGCCCGCCGTATTCCTCGATCTTCGCGGTCAGCTCGTGGTTGAGCTCGGTGGCGAGCACCTTCTCGACGATGTCGAGCGTGGCCTTGTCGGTGTAGCGGCGGCCCTGGACGAACCGCGGCTCGATCCCCGCCTTGTCCATCGCCCGGCTGATCGCCTTGCCGCCGCCGTGCACCACGACCACCCGCATGCCGAGCGTCGACATGAAGACGATGTCGAGCAGGAGGTGCCGCAGCGAATCGGGATGCTCGACCACGCTGCCGCCGAGCTTGATGACGGTGGTGGTGTCGCGAAACTTGCGGATCCAGCCGAGCGCTTCGATGAGCGTGTCGGCCTTCTGGATGGCCTGCTTCTGCACTTTCGAGATGGCGGGGCTGGCGGGCACTGCGCGGGGATCCTTGCGGGGGCGGCGGAAAGGCCGGCGGCGGGGAAAGGGCCAATCTTACCAAGCCGACGGCTCCCGCAAACGACCAGTTTTCGGGCCGGACACCGCGTCACGGCAAGGCTCGGCATCCCGCCGTCCTGGCCTTGGCCGGCCTCCGCCGGCCGATGCTGAAGCGGCCCTCCGGGCCTGTCCACACTCTGGCTCCGGCTCCGGGCCGTCTTGGCGACACGTTTTCAACTCGTCGAATCCGTGTTGCCACGGCGGCGGCGACGGGCGGCCCCCGCCTCCCGTAGAGCCAGTAGCAGGCGGCGTTTTCCCGGGCCGTCGAGGTCGAGTTCGGGAAGCGGACTGCCGGGTGTCGACGCTTGGCCGCGTCAGCCGAAGAGCGAGTTTTCCGGCGTGTTGCGGCTGATCGGCGGGATCACGAGCGACGCGTCGGCCGGGTCGAAGCTCGCCGCGATCATGCCGTCGCCGCTGAACGATTCCTCCACGCCGTGCTCGCAGAGGATCACGGCGCCGAGCGACTCGAGCTGCCGCAGGCAGTCGGCATGCGTGGTCGGCGAGCCGCTGATCGACGCATGGTGAGTCGACACCACGACGAACCTCAGCAGTCTGCGGTCCACCGCGTGGTCGAGCGACTTCAGGAACGGCAGCTCCACACCCTGCCCGTCGAGGTGAAGCATCTCGATCGGCTGCCAGCCGATTTCGTCGAGGAGGCTGTCCATCGCATGGCAGGGGATGTCGACCGTCGTGCCATCGGAAGATTGCCGAAACGGCATGCTGGCCGCGTGGGCGCCGCCGAGGCAGGCCCGAATCCAGGTGGCGCGGCGGCCGTTGAGCGCGAGGTTGCCTTGGCCGACCGCCACGTGGTCGTCGTCGGGCTCGACGCAGACCGCCTCCGACCCGGGCACCGCGCCCAGGTACCAGTTCGTGTAGTAGGCCCAGTAGGCCGCGAGCTCGACGATCCGCGTGCCGGGCCGGCAGGCCGCCAAGAGCCGGTGGAAGACGACCTCTTCCTGCGGCTCGTGGTGGCCACGGAGACCGGCGATGACCCGCGTCATCCAGGGCCCGCCGTACCCGCCCGCCCGCACGAGCGTGCCCTCGTGCATCCGCTGCACCTCGACGCCGTCGCGGCGGAAGACTTCGCCCGCGTGCCGCACCTTCGGAACCCGGTCGCAGTCCCGGCAGGAAAGAGTGATCGCCACGCGCCGCTCGGTCGCCGGATCGGAAGGCGGCTGACGACGCCCCCGGGCGCGGTCCAACAGACGCTTCAAGGACGCGAACATGGGGCGGGGCTCCGGTCGTGGCAAAACGCCGGAAGTATAGCCGTGGGGCGTGTATGCGCCCCCGGCGTGGGGACGGGTCAGGCGGCGCGGGCGGCCTCCACCATCTCGCGGACGATGAAATCGAGGTCATGCGCGGCCCGCCAGCCGAGCACCGCGCCGGCCTTGGCCGGATTGGCAAGGCTCGCGCTGATGTCGGCCGGTCGCAGGAGCGATGCGTCGGCGTCGACATGATCGCGGGCGTCGAGCCCCACGGCGGCGAACGCCCGCCGCACGAACTCGTCGAGCGAGTGGCTTCGGCCGGTGGCGACCACGAAGTCCTCGGGGCGGTCGTGCTGGAGGATCCGCCACATCGCGTCGACGTAGTCGGGCGCCCAGCCCCAGTCGCGGCGAATGGCGACGTCGCCGAGCGCGAGTCGCTCCCGCGCGCCGGCGGCGATCCGCACGGCCGCCGACACGACCTTCTGGGTGACGAAGTGCGCCGGACGCAGGGGCGATTCGTGGTTGAAGAGGATGCCGGTGGCGGCGAAGAGGCCGTGGACGCGGCGATAGTGGGCCACCGTGGCCTGTGCGGTCGCCTTCGCGATCGCATAGGGGCTCTGCGGGTCGGGGCGGGTCGTCTCGTCGGCGGGCGTGGGCGTCTCGCCGAACACCTCGCTCGATCCGGCGTTGTAGAGCCGCGTCGGACGGCCGAGCGTCCGCAGGGCCTCGAGCAGATGGAGCGTGCCGAGGATGATGCCCTCGAAGGCCGCTGCCGGGTTGCGGAACGACTCCGCGACGGACGATGGGCCCGCGAGGTTGTAGATCTCGTCGGCCGGGAGCCGCTCCAGGAGACCGCCGACGGCGGCGGCGTCGGCCGGCTCGAGACGGTGCAGGACGACCCGATCGACGAGGCCGAGCCGGGTGAGGCCCGAGGACGCGGCGGCGTGCCCGGCCCGGGAGGTGCCGTGCACCTCGTAGCCCTTCCCGAGCAGATGCCGGGCGAGGTAGCCGCCGTCCTGACCGGTGATGCCGACGATGATGGCGCGGTTTCGCTTCATGGACGGCAACCTCGGGGACCACCGCGCGGCGACCAGGCCTCCGCGAGGAAGCCCGCGGCGTTGGCAGCCTGCCAGAGGGACAAGGCCCCCGCGAGCTGCGCCCGTCGCAGCATGCCGCGCTCCCTGCCCAACGCCCGCCACAGCCGCCGCGGCAGGGAGGCGTGGAATCCGAGGTCTTCCGCCATGGTGCCCGTGCCGCGGGAGCGCCGCAGGGACTGGTAGCGGTGCGCGCCGCGGCCGTAGCGATAGTGCAGGTCGAGAAACGTGCGGAGCGACTGGGAATGGCGATGCTCGATCCGCGCCTCCGGCACCCAGGCCAGGCGGCGACCGGCCGCCCGCCAGCGGTCGCAGAAGTCGCGATCCTCGGCGCCGGCCCGGGGAAACGACGCGTCGAAACCGCCGATCGAAAGATACGCCTCCCGGCTGCAGAGCATGTTGTTGCTCGTGAGGAAGTAGGCGTCGGCGGGCTCGGCGTTGAAGTGGTCGTAGACCATGTCGATGATCAGCTGGCTGGCCGAGGCGAACAGCTCGCGCGGCAGGCCGTTGACGGTCGATCCGCCCACGAGCGCGCCGGGACAGCGGCGCTCGGCGGCGATCAGCGAGGCCAGCCAGTCCGGCTCCGGCCGGCAGTCGTCGTCGGTGAAGGCCACGAGCGTTCCGCGGGCCTCGTTCACGCCCCGATTGCGGGCCGCCGCCGGACCGGCGTTGGCCTGCCTCACGAGCCTCGGGCGCAGGCCGTCGTCGATGGAGGCGATCACGCCGTCGAGCGGCAGCGGGCTGCCGTCGTCGACGACCAGCACCTCGAAGGCTTCGCGCGGCAGCCCCTGGCGGCCGAGTGCGGCGAGGCAGCCGGTCAACTGCCCAGGGCGGCCGTACGTTGGGATCACGACGGAGACGGTGGGCTGGTGTGTCGACGGCATCGGGGGGCTGGCGGAGACGGAGGAG
>JBJOKF010000202.1:0-4115 GCA_046046235.1 Planctomycetota bacterium
GTAGAACCACCGCCAGAGCGGGAGGGTTCCCGGGATGTGCAGAAGGATCGCCAGCGGCCAGAGAAGCACCAGCCGCCGTGAGAGATAGCGGACGGCTTCCGCGCCGCCGCGGGCCGTGCCCCGCGGATCGACGACGTACATCTGCCGGTGCAGTTCCTCCGGTGGAATCTCCGGAAAGTCACGGGCGACGCTCGGATCGTGGAGCGACGTGAAGGCCAGCTTGCCCGTGAGGTCGAGCCGCCGGAGCAGCGCGATCTGACTCTGACAAAACCGGCACAGGCCGTCGTAGAGGACGGTGGCCCGGTCAGGATGGAAGCGGGTGGTGATCATGGGAAGAGCGGAGTCGAGAGAACACCGCCCTCTGGGAGAACCGCACGGGCCGGCCAACCGCAACCGGGCTCCGCGTTACCGGCGCTGTCAGCCTCAGCGGAACCGCGGCTCCGCCGGGAGCGTCGGGGCCGACGGCTTGACCGCTCCCATGGGCAGGGTGCAGAAGTGCAGGATCGTCACGGCGCCGGCGGAGATCAGCCCCCAGGGCGCCCAGTCCGGGGCGGTGAAGACGCTCGGGCCGCCGCGGCCGTCCACCGGCAGCAGGACGGCCGAATCGATCAGCAGCAGCTCCACGCCCGCGATGCAGGCGAAGATGCCGCCGGCGAGAAACACGCTTTTCCACATGATTGCGTTGCGACCTAGCCGTTGTCCGGATGCCTCGCGCACCCGCGGTTCACATCGGTCGTTCCGGACTCCGGGCTCTAACGACGTGCTGCGACGATCGACCATGCCGATCGTGCGGGTCGTGCCGACGGCTGACTTCACGACAAGGCTCGGCATCCTGCCGACCGTGCCTTCGCCGGCCTCCGCCGGCTGGTACTCACCCGGCCTTCGGGGCCTGGCGCGAACGTGCTGGGCGGCGACTCTGCTCCCCATCCGGGAGGTGAGGGGCCGGTCATGCCCCGAGAGCCGGCGTATGCCGACGAGCGCAGCCAGGATGGCGAAGCGAAGTCGGCATCCGAGTGAGTGAGGGGCAGGATGCCCCGAACGAACGTCCGGCGACGGGGCGTGGGCGGCCCCTCACCGGCGCGCAGGCTGCGCGGATTCGACAAGTTGAAAACTTGTCGCCACGACGGCCCGGAGCCAGAGCCGGGTTCAGAGTCGGGGCCGGAGCTGGAGCACGAGGGCTCGGAGCCAGATCCGGGGCAGAGGCAGAAGGCTCGGGCAACCTCGGACCGCCGTGCGAGGCGGTGCCGCTCAGCCGCCGACGTCGGCCGGGCCGATGCCCGCGTCGGCCGACTCGCCGGCCGCGGGCCGCGGGCCGCGCCGTTCGGTGTCGGTGCCCGGCACCAGCTGCGGAGCGTCGGTCACTGCCTCGATGATCCGCCGCAGCTCGTCGCCGTCGATCACCTCGCATTCGATGAGCCGCTTCGTGATCGCCTCGAGCGCCGCACGGCGCGACTCGAGAATCCGCCGCACCCGCTCCATCGCGGCGTCGATGATCCGGCGGACCTCCTCGTCGATCTCGCGGGCGGTCTGCTCGCTGTGGCTGCGGGCCGCGGCCAGGTCGGCGCCGCCGCCGGCCAGGAAGGGCGATCGCTGGCTCTCGCGGTAGGCCACCCGGCCCAGCCGGCTCATGCCGTAGTCCATCACCATCGAGCGGGCGATCTCGCTGGCCCGCTCGAGGTCGTTCTGGGCGCCGGTCGAGACGTCGGCGTAGACCATCTCTTCGGCGATCGTGCCGGCCAGGAGCACCTGGATGCGGCTTTCGAGCTCCGACTGCGTCATCAGGTAGCGGTCGTCCTCCGGCCGCTGCATCGTGTAGCCCAGCGCCGCCAGGCCGCGCGGGATGATCGAGACCTTGTGCACCGGGTCGGTGTTGGGCAGCGAGAAGGCCACGAGCGCGTGGGCCGCCTCGTGGTAGGCGACCCGCTTCTTCTCGTCCTCGTGGATGACCCGCTTCTTCTTCTCGAGCCCCGCGGTCACCCGCTCCACGCCCTCGTTGAACTCCTGCATCCCGACCGACGACTTGTTGTTGCGGGCCGCGAGGAGCGCCGCCTCGTTGACGAGGTTCGCCAGATCCGCGCCCACGAAGCCCGACGTGATGCGGGCGATCTGCTCGAGATCGACCGCCGGGTCGAGCTTGACGTTGGCCACGTGCACCCGGAGGATCGCCTCGCGGCCGCGGACGTCGGGCCGGTCGACGAGCACGTGGCGGTCGAAGCGGCCGGGCCGCAAGAGCGCCGGGTCGAGCGTCTCGGGACGGTTGGTGGCGGCGAGGACGATGACGCCCGAGTTGCTGCCGAAGCCGTCCATCTCCACGAGCAGGGCGTTGAGCGTCTGCTCCCGTTCGTCGTGGCCGCCGACCACGCTCGAGCCGCGGGTCTTGCCCAGGGCGTCGAGCTCGTCGATGAAGATGATGCAGGGGGCCTTCGCCGCCGCCTGCTGGAACATGTCGCGGACGCGGGCCGCGCCCACGCCCACGAACATCTCGACGAAGTCGCTGCCCGAGAGGCCGAAGAACGGCACGCCCGCCTCGCCGGCGATCGCCTTCGCCAGGAGCGTCTTGCCGGTGCCGGGGGGGCCGACCAGGAGCACGCCCTTGGGGATGTGGCCGCCGAGCACCTGGTACTTCTCGGGGTTCCGCAGAAACTCGACGACCTCGCGCAGCTCCTCCACCGCCTCGTCGATGCCGGCGATGTCGTCGAAGGTGATGCCGAGGTCTTCCTGGGCGTACATCTTGCCGCGGCTGCGGCCGAAGGCCATCGGGCTGCCGGCACCGCCGATCCGCCGCATCATCATGAAGAAGAGCAGGCCGAACAGACCGGTGAGGAAGAGCATCGGCAGCCAGTTCCGCCAGGGGCTCGGGGCCTCCTCGTAGCGGAAGGGGACGCCGTGCGCGGTGAGCTGCTCCATGAGCCGGCTTTCGGAGTTTTCGCTGGGCAGCTTGGCGGTGCGGAAGCGGCGGAGCGCCCCCGCGCCGGAGGCGGGGCCGCGGCGGGCCGCCGTCCCGTTCGCCTCGGCGGCGTCCGCCGGCGACCGGCCGGACTCCAGTTCCCGGATCGTGCCGGAGACATTGAAGGCCCCGATGACCACGTCCCGGAGGTCGCCATAGCGGGCGATCCGCCTTCCCTCGCCACTGGGCACCACGACGTCCACCCAGCGAACGCCGTCCACCTGGCGAACGCCGTCCACCTGGCGGACGCTGTCCGGCGCCGCGACGTCGCCGGTGGATTCGCCCTTGTCGGTGGCTCCCCGGTCCGCCGCCTGGATCAGCCGCTCCAAGTCGCTGTAGGAGAGCTCGATCTCCGGTGTGACGCCGATCAGGCTCATCGCGAAGAGCCCCGCGACACCCGCCGCAATCAGCGACCAGACGAGGTTCGAACCACCGAGAGCCGGCCGCCGGTCCGAGGACCGCTTGAGGGAGTCGCGTTTCTTGCCCATGAACCGGGGGTTCCCTTTCGCTGCTGGAGCGTCCGGCCGTGGACTGCGAAGTGCGAGCCGGATCGAGGCGTCCAAGCGTCGACGCCGCCTGTGCGGGGGCCTCGATCGCGTGCCGAATCCCATCCTATGCGGTGCCAAAGCCGCCGACAAACGCGGCCGAAAGTGGAAGTTTCGGTGGGCAACTTCTACACTTTCCTCGTCGCCCACGAGCCGTTTTTCTGGTGCCATGCCCTCCACCCACCGCAGCGCGGCCGCCGTCACCACCGCCGCGGCCCCCGGGAGGGACGAGCCGCTGCGGGTCGCCGTGCTCGGCTCGACCGGCAGCATCGGCACGAGCACGCTCGACGTGATCGCCGCGGCGCCCGGGCTCTTTTCCCCGTTTCTCCTGGCCGCCCACCGCAGCGTCGAGCGGTTGGTGGAGCAGGCCTGGGCCTGTCGCCCCCGCCATGTCGTGGTCATCGATCCCGAGGCGGCAGGCAGGATCGGTCCGGGCGGTCTGCCCGCGGGCACGAATCTCGCCGTCGGCCCCGACGCCCTCGACGACCTCGTCCGGGCGGCGGAGGTCGACCGGGTCGTGTCGGCGATCGTGGGCGCGGCGGGGCTGCGGAGCACCTGGGCGGCGGTCGAGGCGGGCAAGACGGTGGCGCTTGCCAACAAGGAGACGCTCGTCATGGCCGGGC
>JBJOKF010000229.1:0-3620 GCA_046046235.1 Planctomycetota bacterium
GCAAGGCCGGGCTGCCTGACGCCGCCTGCGGCACGGCGAGCGCCGACGGGCGGTCCTGCGTCGCGCGGGTGCAGCGGTATTTCATGCGGCGCCGGGGCGGCGGCTAGGCCGCCGGCACACGCTGTTCCTCGTTCCCGATCGGTCATCGCCCGCATGCGACTGCTCAGCTGGAACATCCACAAGGGGATCGGCGGCCGCGATCGCCGCTACTCGCTCGCGCGGATCATCGACGTGATCGAGGCGGAAAACCCGGACCTGATCTGCCTGCAGGAGGTCGATCGCCTCGTGCGGCGCAGTCGCTATGACGACCAGCCACGCCTCTTGGGCCGGTACTTCCGCGCCCATGCCGCCTTCCAATCGAACGTCGCCGTCGACCGGGGCGGCTACGGCAACCTCGTGCTCTCACGGTGGCCGATCGAATGCCGGCATCGGATCCACCTGCAGCAGGGCGGCCGGAAGCCGCGGGGCGCCCAACTCCTCGTCGTCGATGCGCCGGAAGGTGCCCTGCATCTCGTGCACACGCACCTGGGCCTCGCGGAGCGGGAGCGGCACTGGCAGATCGACAAACTGCTCGGTCACATGCTCTTCCGCGCTGCCGACGCGTTGCCCACGATCTTGGTTGGCGACTTCAACGACTGGCGGGACACGCTGGCCGGAGCGAGCCTCGCGGCGGGCGGCTTCGCGCAGGTGACGAGCCCAGCCTCTCGATTCCGCTCGTTTCCCGCCTGGCTGGCGGTCGGCAGCCTCGACAAGGCCTTCGTCCGCGGCCCGATCGAGGTGCGACAGGCGCGGATCGTGCGAACGAGCCTCACGAAGCGGGCGAGCGACCACCTGCCGCTCGTGATCGACTTTCACGTCGGCTGACGGCATGGGGCCGGCAGAGAGCCGCCGGTCATGGTGTCACGGAACCAGCCGCATGGTCTCGTCGAACGACCGCAGGCCCGCCGTCGCGCCGACGCCCGTCACGCAGCAGGCGGCCGTCGCGGCGCCGAGCAACGCCGCCTGCCGCGGCGGCATGCCCCGGATAAGGCCGGTGATGAGTCCGGCCAGAAATGAGTCGCCCGCGCCGGTCGTGTCGGCGACCGGCCCCGGCGCCGGCAGGCAGGGAATCTCGATCAGCTCGCCGGCCGTCGGGCTCAGGAGCGTGCCCCGCGTGCCGAGCTTCACGCCCACGAGCCCTGCGGCGCCGTGGCGGCGGTAGCAGTCGATGATCTCGTGCGGCGCGGTCAGGCCCGTCTGGTGGGCCGCCTCGTCGAGACTCGGCACGTAGAGATCGACGTGCGGCAGCGCCGGCGCGACCGTCGCGAGCGTGCCGCCCGAGCCGCCGGTTTCGAAGGCCACCTGGCAGCCTTCGGCCTTGATCGCAGCCGCAGTCTCGGCGAGTGCGGGCTCGAGCGCCGGCAGCAGGCCGACGTAGCCGACGAGCGCGAAGGCGCTGCGACGAAAGTGCCCCGCCTGCCTGCGGATGAAGGCCAGGTCGAGAGCCGCCGGCGCGCCGACATGATGGGCGAAGCTCCGCTCGCCCGTCGGGTCGATGAGCACGGCGGTGGTGCTCGTGGCGAGCGCGGGATGCCGCTCGAGCGGCGCCGTGTCGATGCGCTCGGCGGTGAGCTGCGACCGCACGACGTCTGCCCAGAGTTCGCCGCCCAAGAGGCTCGCCGCGGCCACCCGCAGGCCGAGCCGGCGCATGGCGGTGCCGGCGTTGCAGACCAGACCGCCGGTCGTGACTCCGATCGGGTCGACGTGGAAGAGCCTGCCGCCGCCGACCGCCTGCGACAGCGGCACCGGCCGGACGAGAATGTCGGCGACACAGGTGCCGCAGACGAGGCAGTCGAGGTCGCGGCCGGGTCCCTTGCCTGTGGAATGTTCGCTACCCATCGTTCGGTATCCGGGGGTTCCGAGGCCGGTCTGGCCGAACACGGATGCGCGGCGACTGAGCCCACCGCTCGCGATTTTACGGCGGCAAGCACCGATGCCGGAGCAGCTTTTCGCCGACTTTTCTTTACGTTCGAGCCGGAGAGCCGGCGTGGGCCCCGCGACCCAGCCACATCAGCGTTGCTGCCGACGGTGGCCAGGCTTTCGCTCCTGCTATTGTAAACGTGCTCCCTGCGGAGTGAGTCGCCGCGGCTGTCACCCGCCCCAGCGACCGCTCTGGCCCCGCCGCGTCGTGCCCCATGCATCCCGCCGCCTTGCCCCCCGACGAGTTCCTGCGCCGCTGCGTCGAAACCCGCACCCGCCGCAGCGGCCCGGGCGGTCAGCATCGCAACAAGGTGGAGACGGCCGTGGTGCTCGCGGATTCCGTGACCGGCATCGTGGCCGAGGCCTCGGAGCGGCGGTCGCAGGCGGAGAATCGGCGGGTGGCGCTCGCGCGGTTGCGACTTGCCCTCGCCGTATCACACCGCGAGCCGGTCGACCCTGGCGGTCCGTCGGATCTCTGGCGATCGCGAACCCGCGGCCGACAGCTTGTGATCGCGGTCGATCATGACGATTACCCGACGCTCGTCGCCGAGGCGTTCGACCGGTTGGAGGCCCTGGCGTACGATACGAAGGCGGCCGCCGCGGCGCTCATCGTGAGCCCGTCGCAACTCGTCAAGCTCCTGCGGCGCAGCCCGGCCACCTGGACCGCCCTGGCCCGCGGCCTCGCGGCCGCCGGCCGGCCACCGCTGAGGTAGGGGACTTTAGCCGCCGCGCTCCATCGCGCGGATGCGAGCCGGCGTCGCGCCCGTGTGGCGGCGGACGAACGTCGTCATGTACTGCACCGACGGGAAGCCGAGCCGGACCGCGATCGCCTTGAGCGGCAGATCCGACGTCGTGATCAGCCGCCGCGCGGCCGCCAGCCGCAGCCGCACGTGCTCTTCGTGGATCGACCGTCCGACCGCCGCCTTGAACCGCTTCTCGAGCGCCGACCGTGGCAGGGCGGCGGCTTCCGCCAGGCTCTCGACATCGGGCCGCACGGCGGGATCGCGGCGGAGCGAACTGAGCGTCTGGACGACTGCGGAGTCGGCGGTCGCCATCGTGTCGGTGGAGGCGCGGGCCACCACGCCGATCGGCGGCACGACGAGCTTCTTCGGCCCAGCTTTGGAAGGTCGTGACCGCTGGCCGCTGCGGCCCGTGGTGGCGGAGGCCGCCATCAGCCGCTCGAGCGCCGCCGCCGCCTCGAAGCCGATCTGGCGTGCCGCCTGGTCGACACTCGAGAGCGGCGGGTCGGTGAGCTCGCAGACGAGCGTGTCGTTGTCGACGCCGATCACGGCCACGTCGTGCGGCACCTTCAGCCCGAGCGTGCGGCAGGCCTCGAGCACGTGCCGGGCCCGCAGGTCGTTGCAGGCCATCAGGCCCAGAGGCTTGGGCAGCGACGTGATCCAGACGGTCAGTTCGCGCTGCACGTCGGCCCAGCGCCGTGCGTGGCCGTGCCGGCCGCTGAAGACGTAGCAGGGCCTGTCGGCGGCGGCGCACGTCCGGGCGAAGGCGTCGGCCCGTTCCTGCGACCAGCCGTTCGTCGCCGTCTTCGGCGTGCCGCAGTAGGCGAGCGTTTCGAAGCCGCAGCCGAGGAGATGCTCGGCGGCGAGCCGGCCGATCGCGGCGTTGTCGGTGTAGATGTAGGGGATCCCGGAGGCCGCGTC
>JBJOKF010000234.1:0-7041 GCA_046046235.1 Planctomycetota bacterium
GACGCGGCCCGGCCCGTGCCGGCCGAAGCGGCTTTGTCCTGATCCCGCCCTCGAGCCGGTGACCGTGAAGCAGACGCTCTTCTCGACGACCCTGTCCAACGGCATCGTGCTGCTCGGCGAGTCGCTGCCCGGTCTGGAATCGGTGGCCGTGGCCTTCCATACGCCCGCCGGCGCCATCCACGACGGACCGGGCCACTGCGGGCTGGCGACGCTCTCCGGCGAGATGATGCTCCGCGGGGCCGGCGCGCGGAGCAGCCGCCGGATCGTCGAGGATCTCGAGAGCGCCGGCGTGCAGTGGGCGCAGGCCGTCTCGATGAGCCACGCGAGCTTCTCCGGGGCGATGGTCGCCCGCCAGTTGGCCGACGCGCTCCCGATCTACGCCGACATCCTGCGCCGGCCGCTTCTGGCCGAAGAGGAACTCGAAAGCGCCCGGCAGATGGTGCTGCAAAACCTCGCCGGCACCGAGGACGACCCCGCGCATCGCGCCATCCTCGCCCTCCGGGAGATCCATTACCCGTCGCCCTGGGGCATGCCGTCGGAGGGACTCTCCGCCGACGTCGAACGGCTCGCGATCGACCAGGTGCGGGCGTTCGTCGCTTCGCACGTGCGGCCCCGAGGCACGATCATCGCGATCGCCGGCCGGATCGACTGGGACGACTTCGTCGGCCGCATCGAGCGGCTCTTCGGCGCTTGGGATCCCGGCGTCTCGACGACCGTCGCCACCGGCGGCCGGGGTCCGCGCGTGCGGCACGTGCCGCACGATTCCCAGCAGACCCATATCGCGCTCGCCTGGACCGCCCCCCCCTACCGCTCCGAGGATTCCTACGAGGCGACCGCGGCGTTGGCGGTGCTGGGCGGCGGCTCGAGCTCGCGACTCTTCTCGGAGGTCCGCGAGCGTCGCGGCCTCTGCTACAGCGTCTCCGCCGGGTACCAGACACACCGCGACTTCGCCATGGCTCTGTGCTACTCGGGCACCACCGCGGCCCGGGCCCAGGAGACGCTCGACGTGATGCTCGCCGAGATCAACCGCCTTCCCGGCACGATCCAGGAGGCCGAACTCGAGCGGGTGAAGGCCCGCGCCAAGAGCGGCCTGGTGATGCAGCAGGAGTCGAGCGCGGCGCGGGCCGGCGCGATTGCCCGCCAGTGGTACCACCTCGGCACGGTCAGGCCGCTCGCCGACGAACTGGCGCGATACGACCAGCTGAGCGTCCGCTCGATCGAAGACTGGCTGGCGGCCAATCCGGTCCGTGATCTGTCGGTCGTCTCCCTCGGCCGTGAACCCCTGGAGGTGCGGGATGCGGTTCCTGCATGAGCGGCTCGACAACGGGCTCGACATCATCGCCGAGGTGACCGAAGGCGGCCTTTCCACGAGCGTCGGCTTCTTCGTGCGGACGGGCTCCCGCGACGAGACGGACGACCTCTGGGGCGCGAGCCACTTTCTCGAGCACATGGTCTTCAAGGGCACCACCGACCTGTCGGCGGAGGAGATCAACCGGCGGCTCGACTGGATGGGCGCGAGCGCCAATGCGTTCACCAGCGAGGAGGACACCGTCTACCACGCGGCGGTGCTCCCCTCGCAGCAGCACGAGGCGGTCGATCTGCTGGCCCGGATGATGCGGCCGGCGCTCCGGGCGGAGGATTTCGCCACGGAGAAGCTCGTCATCCTGGAGGAGATCAGGATGTACGACGACCAGCCCCCGTTCGGCGCCGACGACCGCTGCCGTGCCGCGTTCTTCGGGGGGCACCCGTTGGCCCGGAGCGTCCTCGGCACGGTCGAGTCGATCGAGCGGCTGCCGGTCGAGGCGATGCGGGAGTATCACCGCCGGCGGTACAGCCCCGGCAACATCGTGCTGGCGGCCACCGGCGCGGTCGATTTTCCGGCGCTCGTCGAGTCGGCCAAGCGGCTCTGCGGAGACTGGGAGCCGCTGCCCGCCCCGGAGCGGCGGCAGTCGCCGTCCGCGGCCTCTCGAGACCATGTCGAGCGGATCGTGCGGCCGACCGCCACGCTCGAGTACGCGGTGCGGATGTCGGCTGGGCCGAGCGGCGACGACGACGACCGTTTCGCCGCGAAACTGCTGGCGGTGGCGCTTGGCGACCATTCGGGCAGCCGGCTCTACTGGTCGCTCGTCGATTCGGGCGAGGCCGAACACGCCTCCTGCCACCACCACGACTTCCTCGACGCCGGCCTGATGATCACCCAGCTCTCCTGCGACGCCGCCGACGTGGAGGCACTGCTCTCCCGGATTCTCGACATCTATCGCGACGCGGCGACGCACGGGATCGGGCCCGCCGAGTTTCTGCAGGCCCGCAACAAACTGGCCGGCCGCGTGGTGCTCGAAGGGGAACGGCCGCGGCGACGGCTGTTCCATGTCGGGCTCGAATGGGCGCACGGCGGCCTGTATCGCTCCGTCGCCGACAACCTGCGGATCGTGGAGGGACTCACGGCGGAAGACCTCGACCGCGTGCTCGCCCGCTGGCCGCTCGCCGGCCCCGGGGCCACGGTGCTGGCCGGCCCGGCCGCCGCGGCGGAGCCTTCCCCTGCAGGGCCGGCGGGGGCATAATGCCGCCTATGACGACTCCTCTCTTCGCCAATCGCTGGCTCGTCGCCGTCCCTCCCATCTGGCTCATCGGCACCGGCGCGTTGATCGCGCTCGTCGTGCTGGCTGCGGTCTGGGCGGTGCTGCGGGCGGTCGCCCCGCGGGCCGCGGCGGAGGCCGCCACCAGCCTGCGGGACGGCTTCGCGGGCCCGCTGGCCTGGCTGCTGCTCGTGCTGGCGGCGGTGTCGCTGGCCTTCGCCCCGCTCGTGCCGACCGGCCAGATCTGGCGGTCGCTGGTGCGGCTGGCGTCGGCCGACCGGGAGACGGTGACAGTCACGGTGCCGCCTGGCGCGTCGCTTCAGGAGATCCCGCTCGACCTCCGTCCCCAGGAGCTGTCCGAAATCGAACTCTCGAGCGACGCGCCGCTCTTGGTGCGGACGCAGCAGCCGATCGAGGGCTTCGCTCTGTCGAAGGTGCCCGACGTGGAGCTCGACGCCACCAACGACAACCGGTGGACGTGGGGCCGCCAGAAGGATTCGACAAACCCCTTCCTCGGCAGTCGCGCCAAGCTCGAGGCCACCAACGCCTCCGACAAGCCGGTCCGGCTCACGGCCAACTGGCGGCTCGTGCCGGAGTTTCCGCAGGCGGCCATCCTGCCCTGGACGGTCGTCACGCTCCTGGCTCTCGCGACCGCCTACGGGCTGTTCCGACTCCTGCCCCGACGGATCGCGGCGGTCGCCTCGGCGACGACGAAAGAGGCGGTCGGCCAGCCGATTTTCTCCGTGGCCCTGATCGTGGGCTTCGTCCTGCTCCTGGCCTTCATCGTCATCCCCTACAACACCTTCGGGGAGGACGTGAAGATGCTCAAGGACAGCGGGCTCACGCTCATCAAGGTCCTTGCCCTGCTCGTCGTGGTGTGGACGGCCAGCGTGTCCGTGGCCGAGGAGATCGAGGGCCGCACGGCGCTCACCGTGCTCTCCAAGCCGCTGACGCGACCGCAGTTCATCCTGGGCAAGTTCGCGGGCCTCGTGCTCGTGGCGCTGCTCGTGTTCCTCATTCTGGGCACGGTGCTGCTGGCGACGACGAGTCTGAAGGTCGTCTACGACGCCCGCGAGGGCGCGAAGCTCGATCCGATCTGGCGTGACTGCGCCGACGAGATGATCACCGTGGTGCCGGGGCTCGTGCTTTCGCTTCTCGAGACGATCCTGCTGGCCGCCGTGAGCCTGGCCGTGTCCACCAGGCTGGGCATCGTGCCCAACCTGATCATCTGCTTCACGGTCTACGCGCTCGGCCACCTCGTGCCGCTGATCGTGCAGTCAAGCGTCGGCAAGATCGCGATCGTGCGGTTCGTGGGCCAACTGTTCGCCACGCTCCTGCCGGTGCTCGAGCACTTCACGATCGAGGCGGCCGTCGTCGGCGGCGTGCCGGTGCCCTGGGGCTACCTCGCCTGGGCGGCGCTCTACGCGGGCCTGTATTCGGCCGTGGCCCTGCTCGTGGCGCTGGTGCTCTTCCAGGACCGCGACCTGGCCTGACGCCCCCGGCCGGCGGCTACCGCACGAGACCCGTGCTGGCGGCGATGCCCACCGACCCCGGACCGCCGAGGCCTTGATCCACGAGGCCCGGCAAAGCCCAACTCCCCGTCTCGGGCGACCGTCGGGCCTGCGCCTGCGCCTTACCGTCCAGGAAGAACATCGTGCCGCCGCCGAGCCGCCGCTCGATCCGCGGCCCGACCTCGAGGCCGAGCACGCCGACCTGCGGCCCCCGGCCGAGCGACGTCCGCAGTTCGAGCATGTCCCTGCCGAGGGCGTGATCGCTCGAGAAACCGAGCCCGCCGACCCACTGCGCCGGGCCTTCCTCGATCCTCGACGGATCGGCCCGCATCCCTGCCGAGAGGCTGACGCCCTCGAAGCGGCTCTTGAGTTCCGCTGCCAGCGAGTCGCCGGTGCCCACGGTGCGGCCGTTGGGGCCCTTGACGAGCACGTTCACAGGCACGCCCGGGAGGAGCCCGTCTCCCTGATCGGCCGCATCGATCCCCTCGAGGGCCGAGGCGATCGAGCCTTCGCCCTCGAAGGCTTCCAGCCCGAAGCCGTCGAAGACGACGGGTGTCGGCCCGGCGGAGGCGTCGGCCGTGCCATCGGCTCTTGCCGCTACGGGCGGCCAGACGACCGCCGCCAGCATTCCCAGCACCAGCAAGATGCGTCGCATGACACGCCCCTCCCCGCTGCCCGTGCCTCGGCCGGCCTCGCGAGCGCCGGCCCGCCGTATCACTCGATCACGGTGCCCGCATCCCGGGCGGCCGTCGTCCGCTCGGTCGCGGTGGGGGCGACGCTCGCCTCCTGCGGCTCGGCCTCCTCCGCGGCGGGCGTCACGCCGTCCGGCGTCGCAACGCCGGCCTGCACAGCCCGCGCCGGAGCGGCACCTTCCCCGTCCACCGCCTCCGCCTCGACGCGGAGCCCGTCGAGGAGCTTCCGCAGCCCGTCGACCTGGACCGTGAACGCCTCCGTGGCCTCGGTGAGCATGGCCCGCCGGGAGGCCCGATCCCGCTCGGCGGCGGCGTCGAACTGCTGCTTCTGCTGCTGGAAATCCTCGACCTGGGCGAGGAGGGCCCGCTCCATGTGCTCGATCGCGAGATTGACCTCGCGGATCATCGCATCCCGTGCCTGCGCGTTGCGGTCGGCGTGGACCGCCATCCGCTCGAGCACCTCCTGTCGCGTCTGTGCGATGGCCGCGGTGGCCCGGCCCAACTCCTGGCGGACCCTGTCGGCGGCCGTCCACTGCCGCGACACCTCCGCGGCCAGCGACTGCATCCGCTCGAGGCTCGCCGCGGAGGCGGCCTCGACGTCGGCCAGCCGCGCCGCCATGCGGCCGGTGGCGGTCGCGTGCCGCGCGATCTCGTCGCGCATGCGGGTCATCTCCTCCCCCTGGGAGAGGCCGAACCGCTGCATCTCCAGGATGCTCTCGTGGACCGCCGTCTCCATCGCCCCGGTCTGGTGCACGAGCCGCCAGACCACGGTCGTGAGCATGAAGGAAAACGCCGCCACGGCCAGGCCCGCGGCCGGCACGAACCTCACGCCCGCGTCGCGCCGCGACGCATCCGCGTTGCCAGAGAACCGATCGAAGTTTTCCACGGGTCACCCCCTGACACCGGTCGCATCCGTGCGAGGCCCACTCTCCCCCACCGGCAAGTGTCGACGGCCCCGGTCCGGCGACTTGACGCCGCGGCCGCGGCTCCGTCCGATCCGTCCAGCCCGCAGGCAAACCCCGGCAGACCGTGCCGGTCTTGCCGGTCGTGCCGGCCGGGTGTCAGGCTGCGGTCCCCACGTTTGCGGAAGTGCCGTCGACCATCCTATCCTCCTCTTCCATGAGCGATCCCGACAGGCAACCACGATCCCGACCGGCACAGATCTTTTCGCGTGACTCCGCTCGCGGCGTCACGCTTGTCGAGTTGCTGGTGGTCATCGCCATCATTGCGACGCTTGTCGCACTGCTTCTTCCCGCCGTTCAATCCGCCAGGGATGGGGCACGCCGCGCGACATGCGCGAGCCACCTTCGGCAGATCGCTCTGGCGACAGCTGGATTCGAAACCGTCGAGCGACGACTGCCGATCGGGTTTCTCGGGCCTTGGGATAGAAATGGAAACGGCTTCGACGACCAAGCCGAATCTCCCCAAACATGGCAGTGGGACTTTTCGAACGTCGGACTCCTGCCGGTTTCACTGCCTTTCCTCGAAGAACATGCCGTCCATTCCCGGCTCGACCCACAGCTTGTCCGGCAACACGAGACGAAGCGGCCTGGCGGGGCCACCTACGGCTATTGGACGGTGCCCGAAACCTATGACGCGGCACGCACGCCCCTCGCCGTCCTGCGATGTCCTGCAGCGATCGCCGGCGAGCAGGAGATCGTCGTCGACACTTCCTTCACGTATGAGTCGTCATCAGGCCCCGTGGTCATGATTGCCGGAAGGCCGGAGAAAGATTTGGGGCTTTCGAACTACGTCGGCGTATCTGGTGCGTATGGCAACACGCCGACGGGCAAACAATGGGCGGGGGTGTTCGTGAATCGTCACGCGCGGCGACTGCGGCAGATTTCGGACGGCACCTCCAAAACCATCATGCTCGGTGAAAATGCCGCCGCGATCGGCTGGATCGGAGCCGCGGGCTGGCCCGTCATGAACGGCCTCGGTTCGGAACCGACGCTCGACGATCCGCGGTTCAACAGCGCCCATGGCGACGTCGTGCAGTTCGCCGCCGTCGATGGAGCCGTACGGCCGATCCGCACGGACATCGAGCAGTCGGTGCTCAATGCGCTGGCCGGCATCGCCGATGGAGCAGTCGTCCGTCACTGAGACGAGGCGGACTTCGTCGTCGCTTCACCAAGCGTCGGCCGGGCGGCAAGCAACTGCGGTGCCAACGGCCGCCGCCGGTCAGGCCGCGCGGGATCGCGTGACCGCCGCCTCCGCATCGGCGCCCAGCCGCCGCAGGGCGAGGCAGTCGAGCACCCGCAG
>JBJOKF010000018.1:0-14384 GCA_046046235.1 Planctomycetota bacterium
CGGCCGAGCGCCCAGGCCATCCCCTCGCTCATGTGCTTCTGGAACATCGGCTCCTTCCAGGTCGCCTCGTTGTGGCCGAAGTTCGTGTAGAAGACGCGGCCCCGGCCGAACTCGCGGACCCACGAGACCGGCACGTGCCAGGGCTCCTTCGGGCTCGAGGCCTGCATGTCGAGGCTGACGAGCACCCGGAGGTTGTCGGGGTTGTAGCGGGCGTCGTACTGGTAGATCTCGTCCTGCCAACGGAACCGCTCCGGGAGCATCGCCGTGAGCCGGTGGCCGGGCTCGTGCACCACGAACGCATGCTGGCCGCCGCCGTTCCACGGATGCCCCGCGAAGTGGCCGCCGATCATCTCGCAGTAGGCGTCGGAACTCTTGAAGGTGTCGCTGGCGGCATGGAAGCCGATGAAGGCCTTGCCCGACTTGATCCAGTCGAGGAACGCGGTCATGTCCGGGATGGGGAGTTCGCCCGTGGTGCTCGCGAAGATCACGCCGTCGAAGTTGGCGAGCGACTCCGGGGCGAACGCCTTGGCGAACTGCCCTTTGAGGCCCTCCATCCAAACCGCGTCGGCGGCCTTGAATGTCGCCAGCTCGGCCTGGAAGGCCTCTTCCTGCTTCTTCCAGTCGGCGTCGCTCGTGGCGGCGGCCCGTTTCGGGGCCTTGGGCTGCGCGGCGCGGCCCGGCGGCATCCGCAGGTAGTCGAGATGGTAGAGGTTGTTCGCGCGGCCAAGCTCCTCGAGCACCGCCTCCGCCGTGCCGATCGACCCGTGGCGAAACCCGGTGGTCACGCTCACGCAGAGCAGCCGCGCCGGCCTGCCGGCCGCCGGCTCCGCTCCCGTCGCCACGGTCGCCGCCAGGCATCCGGCCACGAGCACCGCCGCCATCCGCACCATCGTGCTCAGCCCGTTCAAGAAGGTCGCCGCCATCGTTCAGTTCTCCCCGATGCACCAGAGTGAGTCATGAGTCCGCACGAACATCCGGCCGTCGACGCAGACCGGCGTCGCGACGGTCATCTCTTGGAGGTCGCCACCGCCGGCGGCGACGAGCTCGAGCCGCTCTTCGGCGACCTTCCGCGGCCAGGTGAGCAGGCTCGCCTGGCCGTCCTCGCGAATCACGATGACCCGTCCGTCGACGACGACCGGCGACGCGCTGTAGGCGTGGCGGTTTTTCGGCAGCTCGACTTTCGCGCGGGTCTCGCCGGTCGTCGCGGCGACGCATTCCACCCGCCCCTTGTCGGTGCAGACGAGGATCAGGCCGTCCCGCTCGGCGGGCGTGGGCACGTCGGCGCCGAGATCGGCGCGGACCCACGCCACGTGCGACTTGGTCACGTCGCCCGAGCCGCCACGACGGATGGCCGTGAGCGTCTCGCCCCGGGCGTAGGGCGCGATGACGAGATCATCGACCAGCAGCGGTGAAGCGATCGAACGAAAATACTTGTGGCCCGTCGGATTGAGGCCGCCCACCCGCCACAGCTCGCGGCCGTCGGCGGCGTCGTGCGCCGTGACGTGGTCGGCGCCGAGCACGAAGAGCACCTCCGCCGGCTCGCCCCAGGCCTCGTTGCCCGCCGCCACGACCGGCGTCGAATAGCTCTGCGCCGCCTCCTCGGGGGCGTCGAGGAGCCGGTCATGCTTCCAGCGCAGCGTCCCGGACCGCTTGTCGAAGGCCGCCAGATAGCTCGGGCCGGTCTGCATCACCGCCACGATCACGGCGTCTTCCGTGAGGACGGGCGACGTGCCGAGATCCCACCAGAGCGTGTCTTCGCCGAACTGCGTCTGCAGGTTGGTCCGCCAGGCGACGCCGCCGTCGGCCAGATCGAGCGCCGCCAGTTCGCCGCTCTTGTAATACACGAACACCCGCTCGCCGTCGGTGACCGGCGAGGGGTTCGCGCCGGTGGCCTTCTTGTGCTTGCCGGGCTTCTCGGCGCCGAGCGACCGCCGCCAGAGTTCCTTCCCCGACCGATCGAGGCAGATCACCCCGTCCTTGCCGTCGATCGCGCAGGTGACGACGATCCGGTCTCCCCACACCACCGGCGTGCTCGCGCCCAGGCCGGGCAGTTTGACCCGCCAGCGCACGTTCTCGGTCGGCCCCCACGACGTGGCGTAGCCGGATCCCGCGGCGGAGCCGTCGCCCGACGGGCCGCGCCAGCTGGGCCAGTTGTCGGCCCGGGCCCCTGCCGTCCCGAGGGCGGCGAGCACGAGCAGCGCGGGCACAAGCTCCGCGCGAAAACTGCGGGCCTCCCGGGACGAAAACCGCATGGTCTGTTCCTCTGCAGCGAACGCCTGGCCAAACATGCCGTGGGGATGAGTGTAACGCGTCAGCGGCGCGGGGGCTGACCGTCCGGGCCGAAGGGATCGACCGGCTGGGGATTCGCGGTGGGCATGGCCGCCTGCGCTCCCTGCCGCCACGCGGCCAGCCGCGCCGCCAGCGCCCGCGCCCGCTCAGGCCGCTCCTTGGAGAGGTCGTGCCGCTCGCCGGGATCGCTCTCGAGATCGAACAGTTCCACGCGGCCGTCCTCGAAGTGCTCGACGAGCTTCTCGGACCCCGGCCGCGGTCCGTCGCCGGCGATCAGCGCCCCGGCGGGCCGGCCACCCTGGTTGGCGTAGTGGGGATAGTGCCAGCAGAGATCGCGGGCCGCTGCGGCCTGGCCGGCGAGCACGTCGCGCAGGCTCCGGCCGTCGAGCACGACCTCCGGCGGACGCTCGACGCCGGCCGCATCCAGGAGCGTCGCCGCGACGTCGAGCGTCGTGACGGCCGCGTCGCTCGTCGCGCCCGGCCGCATGACGCCCGGCCAGCGGACGATCAGCGGCACGCGGATCCCGCCCTCGTAGAGGAATCCCTTACCGGCGCGGAGCGGCCGGTTCGAGGTCGGCGCCCCTTCGGCCGTGGCGAGCCCGCCATTGTCGCTCGTGAAGACGACGAGCGTGTCGGCGGCCCGGCCAGACCGCTCGAGCGCCTCGAGCACGGTGGCCACCGTCTCGTCCATCTCCCGCACCATGCCCGCATAGACAGGATGGTCCTGCACGGCGCGGGTGGCCGGATCGGCGGCCGGCGGCGGGGAGTCCTGCGGCTGCGGGCCGACGCCGATGGCCCGCTTGCCCTCCTCGGAGGCGAGTTCCGGCCTGGTGATGAGCGGCACATGCACCGAGTGCATCGGCACGTAGCAGAAGAAAGGCTCGTCGCGGTGCGCCGCGATGAACGCGGCGGCCGCGGCGGCGATCGCCCGCGCGTGGTGCGGATCCTCGGTCGGCCCGCTGCCCGGCGGAACCTTCGTGAGATCGTGCACGGCAAAGCCGTGGGCCGGGATGTCCCGCGGCGGGCCCAGATGCCACTTGCCGAAGATGCCGCAGGCATAGCCCGAGTCGCGCAAGAGCTCCGGCACGGTCACCTCGCTCTCGGGCAGCGCGGGTAGATACGCGGCCGGCAGGAGAGATCCGCGGCGGCCGCCGCCCAAAAAGTTCGTGATCCGCACCCGGGCCGGATGACGGCCGGTGAGCAGCGCCGCGCGGGTGGGCGAGCAGACGGGCGCCGCGGCATAGCCGCGGCGAAAGATCATCCCCTCCGCGGCCAGGCGGTCGAGCACCGGCGTGCGGTAGAAGCTCGATCCGGTGCAGCCGAGGTCGTGGGCGCCGAGGTCGTCGGCCAGGAAGACAAGCAGGTTCGGACGCCGTTGCTTCCCGTTCTCCGCGGCCGGCGCGGCGCCGCCGGGATTCCTACCGGCGGCCGCCACCGCCGGATGCCACCAGTCGTCGAGGCTCCGCGTGAGTTCGGCGACGACCTGCGGCCGGTCTGCGGCGAGGTTCGTCGTCTCGTCGGGGTCGCGACCCACGTCGTAGAGCTCGACGTGGGTCGGCACCGACTCGGCGGGCGCGCGCCCATCGGCCCGGCGGGCCGCGTCCGCCGCCGGCACGATCAGCTTCCAGTCGCCGCGAACCGTCCACCGCGAGAGGAGACTTTGAGCGGGATCGTCGAGATCGACGAGCGTGTGCGTGAAACAGGCGCCATAGACCTGCCCGCGGCCGGCGACCGCCTGTGGATCGAGCAGGTTCACGCCGGGCAGCCCGGCAGGCACCGGTGCACCGCAGGCGGCGAGAACCGTCGGCATGATGTCGACGCAGCTGGCCAACGCGTCGCTCGTTCCCGGGGGAATTGTGCCGGGCTGCCTGAGCATGATGGGCGTCCGCAGGCCGCCGTCATAGGGCGAGAGCTTCGACCTGGCCGCGAACTTCGGGCTGTCGGGCGACTGGATCCAGCCGTTGTCGGTGACGTAGACGACGAGCGTGTCGGCCGCGAGGCCCTCGCGGTCGAGATGGTCGAGGAGGTCGCCCACCGTGCGGTCGAATCGCTCCACGTTGCCCCAGTACCGGGCGACATGGCGGTTGCCGGCGAGTCTTTGGTAGTGCTGCACCAGCTCCACCGGCGGGTCGTGCGGGTCGTGCGGCAGCATCGGGGCATACCAGACGAAGAAGGGCTTGCCGTCGGCGCGGCAGCGGCCGATGAAGTCATGGATGGGGGCCATCGTCTTGCGGCCGATCTCGAGCCCCGCGTCGCCGTGACGGCTGCCCTTGGTCATCCCCTCGGTGAAGCCACCGCGGGAAAAATCTCCCTGCCACCACTTGCCGGTCTGCAGGCTGCGATAGCCCTGCGCGGCGAGCACCGCCGGCAGCGTGGGCCACTCCGCCAGATGCCGGTTCATCCGCTCGCGTCCCGCCTCGAACGCGGCCTTGCCCGCCGGGCCGCCGCGGGGCACGCCCGACTCGCCGGGCGGGTCGTTGCCGACGATGCGGTGCTCGTGCGGGTAGCGGCCCGTGATGATCGAAGCGAGGCTCGGGCAGCAGAGGCTGGTCGTGACGTAGCCGCGGCGATAGACGAGGCTCTCCCGCGCGAGCCTGTCGAGCGCGGGCGTCCGCAGGTGCGCGTGCCCCATGAATCGATAGTCGCGCCAGTGGTGGTCGTCCGAGACGATCATCACGACGTTCGGCGGCCGTGCGGGCCGCCCCACTTCGGCCGCATCGGCGGCGCCGGCCCGCCCCGGCGCGAACGCGGCGGGCAGCAGCAGGGCGGCGACCGCTGTCAGCCGCGCGAGGCGGCGGCTTGGAGCGTGCTCATGCGTCATTTCAATCACCGACACGCGCGAATAGTGGCAGCCTGCCCGATGGCCTGACACCATCAGCATGGGCGCCCATGATCCGCTGCGGGAGTCGCAGTGGCCAAGGGCTCCGGACCGCATTGTGGCCCCGGCCCGCACGGGGTGCCAGCATCTTGAACGGCTCTCATACCCAAACGTTGCCGAACGCATCGATAGCCTGTGCAAGGCGGGGTTTGGGGAGGGCTCTCCCGAGGACTATGCTTGCCCGAAGCGATCATGAGCAATGGCTTGCCGTGGTGTCCCGTCCTTCGCCGGCATGAGGTCTTGCATGCGCCGCCTCCCGACCTTCGTCATCGCGAACCCGTTGCGCCGGCTGCCCTGGGCCGCGGTCGCAGCCGGGAGCATCCTGGCCCAGAGCCCCGTGCGTGTTGTCGCCGCCGAGGTTGCAGAACCGCCTGCCACCACAGCCACGCAGCAGCGGTACGAACAGACAGCCGAGCCGATGGCGGCCGGCACCGAGCCCACGGCGGATGCCTTCACCGTGCGGCCTGGCTTCGCCGTCGAGCGGCTCTTCGTCGTGCCGAAGGAGCAACTCGGCTCGTGGGTCTGCATCACGACCGATCCCCGCGGCCGGCTCATCGCCAGTGACCAGGGCGACAAGGGCCTCGTGCGGATCACGCCGGCGCCGCTCGACGGCGCGGGGCCGACCGTCGTGGAGCGGATTCCCGTCAATCTCACCGCCGCCCAGGGCCTGCTCTGGGCGTTCGATGCCCTGTACGTCGTCTGCAACGGCGGGCCCGGCAGCGGCCTCTACCGTGTCACCGACGCCGACGGCGACGACACGCTCGACACGGTCGAGAAGCTGCGGGCCTTCGAGGGCGGCGGCGAGCACGGGCCGCACGCCGTCCTGCTGGCACCCGACGGCAAGGGCCTGTTCATCATCTGCGGCAACCACACGAAGGTGCCTTTCGCGATCGACAATCGCACGCCGCCGCAGACGATGGGAGGCCTCCGCACCGGGCAGCGGCGCGTCGGCCTGCCGGCCGACGGCGCCAGCCGACTGCCCGCCAACTGGGACGAGGATCTCGTCATCCCGCGGATGTGGGACGCGGGGGGCCACGCCGTCGGCATCCTCGCGCCGGGCGGCTACGTCGTCCATACCGACCGCGACGGCAAGCAGTGGGAAATCTGGAGCGCCGGCTACCGTAATCCCTACGACATGGGCTTCAACGCCGACGGCGAGCTGTTCGTCTACGACGCCGACATGGAGTGGGACTTCGGCACGCCCTGGTACCGGCCCACCCGCGTCAACCACGCCACCAGCGGCAGCGAGCTCGGCTGGCGGAGCGGGTCGGGCAAGTGGCCCGCCAGTTCCCCCGACAGCCTGCCGGCCCTGGTCGACATCGGCCCCGGCTCGCCGGTCGGTGCCGCCTTCGGCTACGGCGCGAAGTTTCCGGCGAAGTACCAGAAGGCTTTCTACGTCTGCGACTGGACCTTCGGCACGATGTACGCGATCCACCTCACGCCCGAGGGTGCGACCTACAAGGGCGTGAAGGAGGAGTTCGTGTCGCGGACGCCGCTACCGCTGACCGATATGACCGTCGGCAAGGATGGCGCGATCTATTTCACGGTCGGGGGCCGTGGCGGCCAGAGCGAACTGTACCGCGTCACCTACAAGGGCCCCGAGCCGACCGACCCGGTCGATGCCAGGGATGCCGCCGCATCCGAGGCCCGTCAGGTCCGCCGCGGTCTCGAAGCCCTCCACCGACCGGCCGCCGACCCGGCGGCCGCGATCGCCGCGGCGCTCCCCAAGCTGTCCGACCCCGACCGCTTCATCCGCTACGCCGCCCGCATCGCCCTCGAACACCAGCCGGTCGACCGCTGGCAGGCCGAGGCTCTGGCGCTGGCCGACCCGCGCGGCAGGATCAACGCCGCGCTCGCCGTCGCCCGGCAGGCCGATCCGGCGGCCCGCGACGCCGTCCTCGCCGCGCTCGATTCAATCGATCCCGCAACGCTCGACACCGCCGGCAAGATCGACCTGGTGAGGGCCTACGAGCTCGCGCTCATCCGCCTGGGCGACCCGACAGCCGCCGCGAAGGCGCGGATCGCCGCCCGCTTCGGCCCGCTCTTTCCCTCGGGCTCGTTCGATCTCGACCGCGCCCTGTCGGGCCTGCTCGTGGCCGTGCGGGCGCCGGGTGTCGTGACGAAGCTCGTCGGCCTGCTCGCCGCGCCGAGCGGCTCCGCCGGGGCGACGAACCTGGCGCCGAACGAGGAGGATCTCCGGCAGCTCATCGCCCGCAACGCCGGCTACGGCGCCGCGGTGAAGGCCGCGCTCGAGAAGCGGACGGACCTCCTGCAGATGCACTACGCCTACGTGCTGCGGACCGTCACCGAGAAGGACGCCTGGTCGCTCGCCGACCGCACGGCCTACCACGACTGGTTCACCCGGGCGCGGACCTGGGCCGGTGGCAACAGCTTCCGCAAGTTCCTCACGAACATGGAGAACGAGAGCCTGTCGGCCTATAGCGACAACGACAAACTGGCGCTCGAGACGCTCGGGGCGCGGAAGCCCTACCAGCCGCCCCCGCTGCCCAAGCCCGAGGGCCCCGGCAAGCCGTGGACCGCCGAGGAGGTGCTCGCCCTGGCGGGACGGCCGGGCGCGGAGGGCCTCGCCAAGGGACGGGACTTCGCGCACGGGAAGCGGAGCTTCGCCGCCGCCCGCTGCATCGTCTGCCACCGCTATGGCGAGGAGGGCGGGGCGACCGGCCCCGACCTCACGCAGGCCGCCGGCCGGTTCAAGCTCGAGGATCTGGTGGACGCGATCGTCCACCCGAGCAAGGTCGTCTCGGACCAGTACAAGGCGAGCATCGTGCAGACGGCCGACGGCCGGGTGGTGACCGGCCGGATCGTGAGCGAGTCAGCCGACGCGATCACCGTCGTGACCGATCCGGAAGACGCGACGAAGTTCGCCGTGATCAAGCGTTCGGACATCGAGGAGATTCTCCCCTCGAGCGAGTCGCTGATGCCGAAGGGCCTCCTCGACCAGCTCGGGGAAGCCGAGGTGCTCGACCTCTTGGCGTACGTGTTGTCGCGCGACAAGCCCAACGACGGCCGGTTCAAGCGGAAGTAGTCGCGCCGGCGTCGGCCCCGGCCCCGGCTCTGGCTCTGGGCCGTCGTGGCGACACGTTTTCAACGTGTCGAATCCGCGTAGACAAGCGCGCCGGTGAAGGGCCACCCACTCCCCGTCACCGGACGTTCGTTCAGGCCCTCCAGGCCTTCCCTCACTCGGATGCCGACTCTCGGGGCATGGGCAGCCCCTCACCTCCCGTATGGAGAGCAGAGTCGCCGACTCGCGTGATCGCGCCAGGCCCGGAGGGCCGTGTCAGCACCAGCGGGCGGAGGCCCGCCAAGGGAAAACGACACGATGTCGTGTTTCCCGTGAAGCAGCCCAGCACCAGCGAGCGGAGTCTCGCCAAGGCAAGGTCGGCAGGATGCCGAACCTTGCCGTGTATTCAATAGCGATAGATCGCCGCCACGCCGCTCGTCGTCGGGAGCGCGCCGCGATCGAACGCCACGACGCCGCCCCCGTGGAGCACCACGGTCTCCGCGAGCGTCCCGAGCAGGTCGTCGTCGCCCACAGCCGGCTGGTCGCCGGTGCGTGACAGGTCGGCCGGAACGGGAGCTCGCGCGACGACGGCGCCGGTCTCGGGATCGAACCGGCACGGCTCGAACCGATCCCGCTCGACCAAGAGCGTGGCGACCCGGCCGGCGGCCGCCGCGGCGGCCACCTCGCCCGGTTCGTCCGACCCGCGGCCGTGGCTGCGGGCGGCGGCGAACATCTCGAGGTCGTGCGCGATGCGCGCCGCGCGGGCGGCGGCGAAGACGGGCGCCACGAGCCGTGGCAGCTCCCCGCGGGGCAGGAGATGCACGTCTTTTTCGACCCCCTCGGCCAGCAGCAGCCGATTCTTCGAGAGCCGGCGGAACGCGGCCGCCAATCGGCTCGGCGCCACGAGCACCAGCGGCAGCTCCGAATGCCGCGTCACCCGCTCGTGCACCGTCTCGTCGACGGCACGGAGAAAGATCTCGGTGTCGTCCTCGATGTCTTCCCGCTTGCCGCCGGCGCCGCCGTGCACCGCCGACGTGCCTGCCAGCCCCGCCGGGCCCATGCCCCGCTCGACTCGGTGCGGCTGCAGGGTCTCGGCGTCGACCACTTCGTCGCGTGAGAAGACACTCGCGGCGCGGTCGTCGAGCGGCAGGTCGTGCAGCGGCACCGGATCGAGCCGCTCGACGCCGGCCTCCGTGGCCAGCCCCTCGTAGACGTGCGCGGCGCGGCTGGAGAGCGCGAGCAGGTTGAACCGCTCGCTCGAGGCCGCGATCCGCAGCAGCGGCATGGTGTGGAACCGCGGTGCGGCGACCGCCAGCGGCGGCACCGGCATCTGCAGCAGAAACGCCTGCGCGGCGCCGTCGGCGGCCAGCACCGCCAACCCGTCACGGGCGTGCTCCCAAAACCCGCGATCATCTTCCAGCAGACGGAAGGGCCGCAGTTCATGATCGACAGCCTGGCGGGAAAGCGTCGGGGCCAGGGCGGCGTCGAGCGCTTCGACCAGGTGCCGGAACGCCGGCCGGTCGACCGTGTTGCCCGGCACGCGGCGGTGGGTCGGCAGATAGAGCGACAGGCACGGCCGGGCATGGTCGCCGAGGAGCCGGCGCACCGCCTCGAGGGACACGTGGCCGAGCGCGACGGGAGCGGTGATCGAAGACGTCGCCATGGGAATCTCCACGAGCCGCCAAAGCCGATATCAGAAGCCGATACCTGCGTCCTGCGTCTCTGCCGGGCACGCACCCGGTGATTCCCTGTCGCCCGGATGGGCGACGCCTGACTGTCGCCCGGATGGGCGACGAAAGCCTGTGCGTGAGAAGTCTTCGCGTCGAAGCGCCGTGAGGCAAGTCGCCAGGAGAAGAAGTCGGAGCTGGAGGTTATCCTGAGAGCCTCGAGCCACCATCCCCACCCATGACAGCATCCTCCTCCGACCGCCGCTTCGACGACTGCCCCGACCGCCATGGCACCGGCTCCGAAAAGTGGGACCGCTGGGCCGGCCGGGACGTGCTGCCGCTGTGGGTGGCCGACATGGACTTTCGGGCACCCGAGGTCGTGCTCGACGCGATCCGCGCGCGGGTCGACCACGGCGTCTTCGGCTATACGGCCGACCCGCCGGGATTCGCCCCGGCCCTGGCCGAGCACCTGCACGCCCGACACGGCTACAACCCACAGCCGGAGTGGATCGTCGGCACGCCCGGCGTGGTGACCGGCCTGGCCATCACGGCCCGGCTCCTCGCCGAGGCCGACGACGAGATCCTCACGTTCACACCGGTCTATCCGCCGTTCCTCACGCTCCCGGGCCGGGCGGGCCGGCGCAGCGTGCGGGTGCCGCTCGTCCAGACCTCGCGATCGGGTCCACCGAACCGACTCTGCTGGGAGATCGACTGGGACGCGCTCGAGGCCGCCGTCACGCCGCGGTCGCGGCTCTTCTGGCTCTGCCATCCGCACAACCCCACCGGCACGGTCTTCAGCCGCGACGAACTCGTGCGGCTGGCCGACTTCGCCGAGCGGCACGCTCTGACGGTGATCTCCGACGAGATCTGGTGCGACCTCGTGCTCGACGAATCTGCGGGCCACGTGCCGTTCGCGAGCCTCGACCACCCGGCGGCCCGCCGGGCGATCACGCTCATGGCGCCGTCGAAGACCTGGAACCTCGCCGGCCTGGGCTGCGCCGCGGCGATCGTGCCCGACGCGGGGCTACGGCAGCGGTTCCGGCCGGCGGGCGGGGGGCTCGTGCCGATGGTCAATCCGCTCGGCTATGCGGCCGCCGAGGCGGCATGGCGGCATGGCGACCCCTGGCGACGGGCGGTCCTCGAGCGGCTGCGGCATCACCGCGACCTGGTGCTGGAGGCTGTCGCCGGCATATCGGGACTCTCCTGCGCATCCCCCCAGGCCACCTACCTCGTCTGGATCGACTGCCGGAAGACCGGGGTGGCCGACCCACAGGCGGCCTGCGAGGCGGCCGGCCTGGGCCCGTCCGACGGCCGGGATTTCGGCCTGCCCGGCTTCATTCGGCTCAACACCGCCTGCGCGACGCCGTTGCTCGAAGAGGCCCTGCGGCGACTCGCCCGGAGTTTTGGGCCGCGCTAGCCCGGCCGGGACCGGGCCCCGCCCGCAACCCGGCGGCCGGTCGGACGTTGAAGACTCCAGGCCGCCCCCCACGGGCGGCCTCCTCCGGGCCAGGCTCTTTCCAGTCCACCGATTCAAAGGATGTTCTCGATGCGCTCCACCCGCTCGCTCGTCGCGTTCCTCTTGGCGGCCGTCC
Organism: Planctomycetota bacterium; assembly: GCA_046046235.1. Classification (GTDB taxonomy): domain Bacteria; phylum Planctomycetota; class Planctomycetia; order Pirellulales; family UBA1268; genus CAMCQY01. Next base: position 11,449 of record JBJOKF010000018.1, read on the forward strand.
TCGTGCCGTCGCTGTCGGCCGCCGCTCCCGGCAAGGCCATCGACCCGGAAAAGATCTTCTCCCGCAAGGACGCCGACAGCGACGGCTTCCTCACGGTCGACGAGTACAAGAAGGGCATGAAGCAAGAGCAGCTGGAGAAGGCCGACCGCCGCTTCAAGAAGATCGACACCAACGGCGACGGCAAGCTCTCGCTCGACGAGTTCAAGGCGGGGATGCCCAAGCCCAAGCAGTGACCCCGACGCCCCGGAGAATGCCTCGATGCGTGCATCTTCCAGCCCGCCGCGGATCGTCCGCGGCGCTGCGGTCGCCTGCCTCGCGACAGCGGTGATCCTGCCCGCCTGGACCACCTGGGCCGCCAAGCCGGATGCCGCCACCCGCTCCCCGCGGGCGGCTAAACGGAGCGAGAAGCCCAAGCGGGAGCAGCCGATCCGGCTGCCGGCCGCCGTGCTGACTGCGCCCACCGGGCCGGTCATGGACGTCGCTGCGATCGATCGCAACCGGGGGGGCGAGGTCGCGCAAGCGGCCGCGGCGATCGACCGCCTGCTCGGCGCGCACTGGCAGGCGCATGGCGTCGAGCCGGCGGAGCGGCTCACCGACCCGCAGTTCGTGCGACGGATGTATCTCGAGCTCGCCGGCCGGATTCCGTCGTTCGACGAGACGGCCCGGTTCCTCGAGTCGAAGTCGGAGAGCAAGCGGACGGACCTCGTCGACGACCTCCTGGAGAGCCCCGACTACGTCAGCCATTTCTACAACTTCTGGGCCGACATCCTCCGGCTCTGCGAGCGGCCCCAGAAGGATCTCTTCTTCGAGCCCTACCTCGACTGGGTGAAGCGGTCGATCGCCACGAACGTCCCGTACGACCGGTGGGTGAGGGAGATGCTCACCGCCGACGGGAAGGTCTGGGAGAACCCGGCGACGGGCTACCAGCTCCGCGACAAGGGGATGCCCCTGCCCTATGTCGACAACACCGTGCGGGTGTTCCTCGGCACGCAGATCGGCTGCGCGCAGTGCCACGACCACCCCTTCGACAAGTGGACGCAGCACGAGTTCTACGAGTTGGCCGCCTTCACGTCGGGCACGCGGATGCGGCTGGCGGGCCTGCCGCCCGGCAAGCAGCCCGGACAGTCCAAGGAAGAGGCGAAGGCGGCCGCCCGCGAGGCCCGCAAGGCCAACACCGAAGCCCTCAAGCAGGTTCGCGAGATCACGCAGGAGGTGCAGACCCGCGTGAAGGCCAGGAAGGTCGACAACGGCATGCGGTTCTTCGTGGGCGCGAACCTCACGAGCGTGAACCATCACGACGCCAAGCTCCTCCTGCCCCACGACTACAAGTACGACGACGCCAAGCCGCTCGAGGCCGTCTCACCCCAGGTGCTCTGGGGCGAGATCCCGGGCTCGGCGGCCGGGCTCGACGGCCGCGGCAAGTTCGCCGCCTGGCTCACCGCGCGGGACAATCGGCAGTTCGCCCGCACGATCGCCAACCGGCTCTGGCGCAAGGTGATGGGCGTGGGCCTGGTCGAGCCGGTGGACGACTTCCGCGAGGACAATCCGGCCTCCAACCCCGAACTGCTCGAGCACCTGACCGATCTCGTGCTCGCCCTCGACTTCGACATGCGGGAGTATGTCCGCGTGCTCGTCTCGACAGACGGCTACCAGCGGCGGGCGGTCCTGCACGACGCGACAGCGGCCGAGCCGTTCCACTTCGCCGGGCCGGCGCTGAAGCGGATGACGGCCGAGCAGCTCTGGGACTCGATCCTCACGCTCGTCGCCCGCAACGAATGGGCCTTCCAGCGGCCCGCCGCGCCCGCCTACGGGAAGCTCGCCGACATCGATCTCACCGCCCCCGGCATGAGCTACGAGAAGGTCGAGAAGGCCTACGACGCCTTCAACGACGCGTACGGGATCAACCGCTACAGGGTGCGGCTCCAGAAGCAGTACGGCTATCAAGGGCAGGTGCTCGTCCGGGCCAGCGAGCTGCCCGCGCCGCTGCCCCTGGGCCACTTCCTCCGGCAGTTCGGCCAGAGCGACCGCGAGTCGATCGAGGGGGCGCGGACCGTCGCCACGGTGCCGCAGATCCTGGCGATGTTCAATGGGTCGATCACGCACAGCATGCTCGAGCGGGGCAGCGTGATCTACGACGAGGTGTTGGAGCACGATCCCCGGCAGGCGGTCGACGTGATCTTCCTCTCGATCCTGTCCCACCGGCCGTCGGCCGAGGACCGGTCGTTCGCCATCCAGGAGATCCGTTCGGCGGAGAGTCCCGCCGCCGGCTGCGGCAATCTGATCTGGGCGCTGCTCAACACCCGCGAGTTCATCTTCATCCAGTAGGTCTCGACCGCCGCCTGAGCGGTCTTTCAGGATTGCATCGCCATGACACGTCCCTCTCGCCCCCGCCCCGCATCCGCCTGGCTCGACGAGCCGCTGGCCCGTCGCGAGGCCCTGGGGCACTTCGCCCGGGCGGCGCTCGGCGTGGGCCTGCTGCCGGGCCTCTCCGCGGCGCTCGAGGCGGCCGACAAGGCGGCGCCCAGGAAAGCCAAGCAGATCATCTACCTGATGATGCAGGGGGCGATGAGCCACCTCGACACCTTCGACCCCAAGCCGGGCCGAGAGGAGCAGGGGGAGACGAAGCCGATCCAGACGAAGACGCCGGGCGTGCTCTTCGGCCAATCGCTCGAGAAGCTCGCCGGCATGGCCGACCGGCTCGCGGTGATCCGCTCGCTGTCGACGGAGACGGGGGCCCACGAGCAGGGCGTGTACCTGATGCGCACGAGCTATCCGATGATCAACAGCATCCGCCATCCGGCGTTCGGCTCGTGGTCGGTGCACGTCATGGGCAAGATCAGCAAGGATCTGCCCCCCTACGTGCTCGTGGGCAACGGCAACGACCACCCGGGCGCCGGCTTCCTCGATCCTTCGCTCACGCCCGTGCCCGTGGCCGA
>JBJOKF010000074.1:0-11860 GCA_046046235.1 Planctomycetota bacterium
ACGACGCCCGCGGCCCGAACAACTCGATCGTGCTCGGCGACGTGTCGAGCCTGCTGGCGGTCGGCGAGGCGGCCGACGTCATCCGCCGGGGCTGGGCCGACGTGATGCTCACCGGCGGCACCGGCTGCCGGCTGCATCCCACGGCGCTCGTGGCCCGGGGCGAGCCGCATCTTGCGGGCGCCGACGCCGACCACACGAAGATCTGCCGACCGTTCGACCAGCGGCGCATGGGCATGCTCGACGGCGAGGGGGCGGCGGTCTTCGTCCTCGAGTCGCGAGACCACGCGGTCAAGCGGCGCGGACGCATCCGCGGACGCGTCCTGGCGACTTCATCCCGCTGCGAGCCGCGGGTGCCGGGCGCCGCGCGGACCGGCCGCGGGCTCGAACTGGCCATCCGCGCCGTGCTCGGGAAGTCGGGACTCGACGGCCGCACGATCGGGCATGTCAACGCCCACGGCAGCGGGTCGCACGAGGGCGACCGGCTCGAGGCGCGGGGCATCGCGGCCACCCTCGGTGACGTGCCGGTGACCGCCCCCAAAAGCTTCTTCGGCCACCTGGGCGCCGGCGGCGGCGCGGTCGAGCTGGCGGCGAGCGTCCTGGGCGTCGAGGCGGGGCTCGTGCCGGCGACCCTCAACTACGAAGCGCCCGATCCCGCGTGCCCGGTGAACGTCGTCCACGGCGGGCCGCTCGCCGGACGGCCGGCGACGGCGCTGGCGGTCAACATCTGCACGATGGGGCAGGCGGCGGCGGTGCTCGTCGCCGCCGATGATTGATCGCGGCGATCGCGGCCCTCACCACGAGCCCTCGAACCCCATCGAGAGGCCGTTGTAGAAAACCTGGCCCCCGCCGTCGATCGAGTTGGGCCGCACGTTGTCGAGGTTGAACTGCCGCGTGGCGGTGGCGATGCCGGCCACCCAGAGGAAGTCGTAGCCCAGTTGCAGCGAGAAGTTCGGCGAGAGCTGGATGCCGCCCAGGATCGTCAGGTCGCCGATGAAGCCGGGGCCGATCTGATCGGCCGCCTGCCGCCACGCGAAGGCGCCGCGGGCCACGGCGTCGGTCGACGGCGGCGGCGGCAGCGTGTTCACTCCGGCGGCGGCCTGTTGGTTGGCCGCGAAGCTGATCGCCGGCGTCACGCGGCCGCGCAGGCCCCAGTAGAAGAGCTCGTTCTGGCTGATCAGCTCGCCGCCCAGGTTCAGGCCCCAGAGCCAGTTCTGGGTCTCGATGCCGTAGTTGCCGCTGAACTGATCGGCGGCCACGCCCGGCCGGCTGCTCGCGAAGGTGAAGCCTTCGTTGATGTTCGCCACGCGTGTGCCGATCAGCACCGACGGCAGCCAACCCCGCTCGGCGTGCTTCGACCAGCGGCCGTTCGGCGACATGATGAGCTGATCGCGGCCCAACCGGCGGTCGAGCTTGTAGTTGAGCTCCATGGAGTTGTAGTTGGAGTTGATCGTGGCGTCGTAGGTCTGCGCATAGGTGAAGCCTGGCAGGCCGGGCAGGATCGTGCCCGCCAGCGGCGTGACCAGGAACGACCGTGGCATGGCGTTGTAGGAGTCGCGGACGAAGAAGCTCAGGCCGCCGTAGTAGGTGAACTCGAGCGACTGGTCGCGATCGAGGTGGTCGCGGCCGAGGTGCTCGCCGATCGTGAGGCGGGCGGCGGGGGCGATGTCGAAGGGCACGCCCGTGGTGACGAACGTGCCGGCGAGGTTCGGCCGCAGCGACGGGTTGTTGATGCCGACGACCGACGGATCGTAGCCCATCACGCGGCGGTAGTTGCGGCTGCGGCTCATGAGGAGCACTTCCGCCGAGCCATACCACTGGCCGCTCGAGAACCAGTTGCCGGAACTGATCTCCTCGGGCATCTCGTCGACGCCGAACGAGTCGATCCACATGCCGTCGGCGGCCCGCGCCGACACCTCGTCGACGATTGCCGCATCGACGACCTCGCGACCGACGACCGGCTCGGGAGGAGCTTCATCCGCCAGCAGCCCGGCGCTGAGCGGTTCGGGGAGACTCCCCGCGGGCTCCGGCGCGACGGCCGGCGGCACGACCGCGTCCTCGAACACGAGCTCCCCCTGCGGCCGCGCGGTTCCCATGGCGGCGGACCAGACCATTGCCGCGGCGAGCGCCAGCTTGGCGCCGCCGGACAGGAGACACGGTCGCGGAAACCATGAAAGCTGCACGGGAGTGGCGGATCCCGGGGATGCGGCGAGGGGCCGAACAATCGTCACAGTCGCCAAAGTCCATCGTCACGCCCCCCGTCGATTCCACACTCAATTTCGGCAGATTCGCCCGCGAGCCCCCATCCCTCCCAAAGCCCCGCCCGAGGCAGCCCGCCGCCGGCGCGAGAACGGCACAATCCGTCGCCGGACGCGGCGGCTGGATTCGGCGCAGCCGACGGCTCGATGACTCAAGCAGGACCGGCGGACGGGCCGGACCGGAGGCGTCGATGCGTGTCCAGAGACATCACCTGCTGCTGGCCGGGCTGCTGCTGTTCCTCGTCGGGGTGCAGTTCCGCCTGGTCGAGTCGTTCACGCTGAGCGAGCGTTCGAGCCATTTCGTCGCCGCCCAGCTCGGCGACAAGGGCACGATGCAGGCCCAGATGCTCTGGCAGAATCTGCCATCCCGCAAGGTCGTCCGGCCACCGCGCTGGCTGGGACTGGCGCTGATGTCGGTGGGCTCGGTGCTGACGCTCAAGAGCCTGTCGATGAAGACCGGCGGCTGACGCCGTCAGGCCGCTTCCACGCCCGGGCTCTCGCCGAAATAGTACTTCTTGGCGTCGGGGTTCGAGAGCACCTCCTGCGCCGTGCCGTGACAGAGCACCTTGCCCGCCCGCACGACGTAGCTGCGGTCGGTGATGGCGAGCGTCTCCCGCTCGCGGTGGTCGGTGATGAGGATCGAGATGCCGTCGTCCCGCAGGCCGCGGATGATCTTCTGGATCGAGTGAATGGTCACCGGGTCGATGCCGGTGAAAGGCTCGTCGAGCAGGATGATCCGCGGCTCGGTCACCAGGCACCGGGCAATCTCGAGCCGACGCTTCTCGCCGCCCGAGATGTAGTGCGACCGCGACTTGCGGATCCGCGTGATGTCGAACTGCTCCATCAGCTCCTCGCAGCGGCGGCGGCGCTCCTTCGGCGGCATGCCGATGAGCTCCATGATCGCCAGGAGGTTCTGTTCCACCGTGAGCTTGCGGAACACGCTCTGCTCCTGCGCGAGGTAGCCCATGCCGCCGTCGCGGGACCGCTTGAACATCGGCCAGTGCGTGATCTCCTCGCCGTCGAGGAGCACGCTGCCGGCGTCGGGCATGACCAGCCCGCAGGTCATGCGGAAGCTCGTCGTCTTCCCGGCGCCGTTGGGGCCGAGCAGGCCGACGATCTCGCCCGCCTCGACGTGGAAGTCGACGCCGTCGACGACCCGCCGGCGACCGTAGGTCTTCACGAGACCGTTGACCGACAACAGCGGCATCGGGCGCCTCCCTGCACCGTATCTCGGACCGCGCAGTTGCCGCTCGAAAGGAGCGGCGAACCACGTCCTGGGCGATCCCTGCCGGGCGAACGGCGGCCCTGGCCCACCGTCACCGGACAAACCGCATCCTCGCGAAGTTCGGCCACGAGGGCAACCGCACTTGTGTGCCGCCGATGGTCACCGGAACGCTCCAGCTTGCCGGGACGGCGTGCGGCCAGAAGATGGCGATCGCCTTGCCGATGAGCAGGTCGCGGTCGACGTGATGGCCCTCCAGCCAGAGCCGGCTGTCCTTGCTGGCGGCGGAGTTGTCGCCGAGCACGAAGAACTGATCGGCCTCCAGGCCGAACTCGAGCCTGTCCTCCTCGAGGATCTCGCCGGGACGGGCCCCGACGTCGACCACACCGATGTAGTAGGTGTCGCGGAGCACCCGCAGTTGCTTCACGGTCACGTCGGCCCCGGCCACCGTGACACCCACGGGCGCAAGATCGCTGGCCCCGGCGGCGCCCGGCTCGGCCTGGGCCTCCACGGGCCGCTGCCGGGCCACGTCTTCGACCGACCTTGTCCAGGCGGCGGGCCGGTCGAAGGCGACCGGGCGGTCATTCACGTACAGCGACAGCTCGTCGTCGACGTTGGCGAAAAGGATCTTCCACGAGCCCCGGCCCCGCACCCGGGTACGGGCCTGTGGCGGCGGTCCCGCCGCCGCGCCGGCAGCGGGCTCGAGCACGGCGACCCCCGTGGCGAGATCGATCGTGCAGCGATGCACCGCCCCGGCCTCCACGAGATCGAAGCCGATCCGGCCGGCGGCGGACGCCGTCTCGACGACCGCCTCGACGGCCAGATCGCCGACCCAGTGCGGCCGCGTGGGGATGGCGTTGTAGGGCTGGAAGTCGACGACGAGCGACGGGTGGGCTTTGGCCGCGAGACGCTCCCCCCGCCGCACGGCCTCCCACTCGTCGGCGTTCGCGAAGAAGTGGCGATAGCGGAGCGTGACGGGCGCGTCGACCGACGGGCTCGACCCGCGGAACGAGCGACCCGCGTCGTCCGTCGCCCAGCCGGCCCCGGCCCGGCCCGACCGCGACCAGTCGCTCCAGCAGGAAGGCCAGCCGACGCGCTCGAGATCCGGCGACGGGTAGCGGCTGTCATGCACGCACTGCAGCATCGCAGCCCGCGTGTCCGGCGGCTTGCGGGCGATCCGCGGCGGCTCGTCGCCCCGCGCGACCCAGATGTCGCCGCCGACGATCGACACCGTCTCGCCCGGCAGCCCGACGAGCCGCTTGATGTAGTTGGTCTTCGCCTCCTCGGGATACTTGAAGACGACGACGTCCCACCGTTTCGGTTCCGAAAAGTCGTACGCGAACTTGTTGACGAGGATGCGGTCGCCACTGAAGGAGGGATACCGCGGGTCGTACCGCATCTGCCCGCCGCTCCCCTGCACGAGCCGCATGCCATGGCCGCAGTTGGGGCACTTGGCGGCGGTGACCATCTTGCCGGCCAGGCGGGCCCGCAGTTGGCCGATCGGACCGCGGTCGCTCTCGAGCAGTTCGATCCGGCGGCGCCGGGCCTCCCGCGCCTCGGATCCCCCGGCCACGGCATCGCCGGCCGCCTTGAGATCGGCCAGCTCCCGCTCGAGCCTGGCCGCCTCGGCCCGCAGACTCTGCGACTGATCGTCCTCCTCCGCGCTGCACCCCACGCGGAAGTCGCGGCCGCATTGCTCGCAGACGAGATCCTTGTGGCGGCCCATGAGCGTGGGCGCCATGGAGCCCGTCGGGATCACGAACGCCTCCGCCTCGAAGGCGCGAAACAACAGCGCGAGCGTGAACGCGATCACCACCGACTCGACCGTCTCCCGGCCGAAGGCCTGCGGACTCCGCACCTGATCTCCGGGCCGCGGCGGCGCGGCCGGCCGGGGGGACGCGCCCGCGCCGGCGGCGTCGGGGGAAGGCGTTTCTGGAATCGCGATCATGGGAGACTCCCCTCGAGGTCGTCGGTGCGACACCAGTGTATGCGATTCCGCGCCCTGTCCTCACGGCCGCTTTTCGCGAGAATGGCCGCCGATGCCCCGCTTCGAACACCTCCGGCACAAGCCCCCCGCCGCGCTCGCCAGCGGCCGCGACCTCGTCGTGGCCTGCGCGCCGATGCGGAGCCATGTGAACCTCTCTCACGTCGTCCGCACCTGCGGCTGCTTCGGCATCCCGAGGGTGATCGCCTGCGGCGCGGCGAAGCTCCACGAGAAGATCGCCCGGGATGGCGCCGAGTCTGTGGTGCTCGAGGTGCATCGCAGCCTGCCGCCGGTGCTCGACCGGCTGCGGGCGGAGGGCTTCGAGATCGTGGGCCTCGAGCAGACGACCAACTCCGAGCCGCTCTTCGACTTCCGCTTCGCGCCCCGGACGGTGCTCGTCATCGGCAACGAACGGACCGGCCTCGAAGAGGACGTGCTCTCCCGGCTCGACCGCGTCGCCGAGATCCCGATGTTCGGCCTGCCGCACAGCCTCAACGCCGCCACGTCCGCGTCGATCGCGATCTACGAATACTGCCGCCAGGCCGCCGGCCCGGATCGCGCGGCCGGAGACCGCCCGGGGAGCGGAGCGCCGGCATGACGCTCGTCATCGGCACCGACGAGGCAGGCTACGGCCCCGCGCTCGGGCCTCTGGTGGTGGCGGCCACCGCCTGGCGGGTCGCTGCGGCCCCGGACGACGCCGAGGCGGCGGTCGCGCGGGCGACCGCCGCGGCGGCGGCGGCCGGCGGCCCCGCCTGGGCCGACTCGAAGCAGGTGTATCGGGCGGGCGCGGGATTCGCGGCGCTCGAACGGGGCGCGATGGTCGGCGTGGCGATCGCCACCGGCTCCGCGCCGGCGGATTGGCGGACGCTCGAGCAAGCGGTGGGGCCGATCTCGCCTCGCGACCCACGCGGCGGTTGGGAGCACCTGTCCGCGGTGCCGGTGACGGGTGCGGACGGCGCGGCTGCGACCGCCGTCGCCACGGCGCTTGCGCGGCACGGCGTCGTGCTCGAGCGGATCGTCTGCCGCGGCATCTATCCCGCCGAGTTCAACGCCCTGCTCGCCACGGGTGCGAACAAGTCCGACATCCTCTCCCAAGCTACGCTCGACCTCGCCGCCGGTCTGCGGGCGACCGCCCCGGCCGAGCCCGCGCTCGTGTGGTGCGATCGCCACGGCGGCCGCAAGCGGTATGGCGGCCTCGTCGCCCGACACTTCGACGCTCCGCTCGTCGAGGCCCGCGAAGAGGCGCCGCGGCGGTCGGTCTACGTCGTGCCGCAGACGGGCGGCAGGCCATCCTTCTGCAGAGTCGAGTTCTGCGTGGGGGGCGAAGCGCGGCCGCCGGTGGCGCTGGCGAGCATGGCGGCGAAGTATGTCCGCGAACTGGCCATGCAGGCCTTCAACGACTTCTGGTGTCGGCGGGCGAGCGGCCTGGAGCCGACGGCGGGATACCCGGTCGACGCCGCCCGCTGGCGGCAAGCCGCCGCCGCCGCCATCCAGGCGACCGGCACGTCCGCAGACGCCCTCTGGCGACGGGCCTGACTTGCTGCCCGGTGGTCTCAGCCCGACAATGTCCGCCATGCCCGAGCTCACCACGCATCTGTACGTCATCCGCCACGCCTGGGCTGAGGATCCGGAACCGGGCATGGACGACCACTCCCGCCGGCTCACCAAGAAGGGACGCAAGCGGTTCGCGGCACTCGTCGCGCGGCTGCGGGAGGCGGGCATGGCGGTGGACCGCATCGCCACGAGCCCCCTGGTGCGGGCTCGGGAGACGGCCGACATCCTGGCCGAAGGCTTCGATAACGCCCCGCCCATCGACGTGCTCGACGCCCTGGCGCCAGCCTCCGACTGGCCGGCTCTCGTCGACTGGACGAGCCGGCAGGGTGCGGAGCGGGTGGCCTGGGTGGGCCACATGCCCTGCGTGGGCCGGCTGGTCGCCCTGACAATCGGCGACGGCGCCGCGGCGATCCGCATGCAGAAGGGAGCGGTGGCCTCGATCCGGCTGGACGACGGCCCCGGCCATCCCGGGGAGCTCGAATGGCTCGCCACCGACGAAATCGCCTGAAAACGCCGCTCCTTCCCCTCCGCCGGCCAAGGGTTCCCGACTATGATGTGTGGTCCGTGGGCCTCTGGCCCGTCCCAGTTGCATCCTGTCACCCTGCCTTCCCGCCAGCGCGGCTGATTGAGGAGACCCGACCGTGACACTGCATCGAGATCCCGCCTTCACCATGCCCTCGATAGTCTCCACGAGCCTTGTCCTGCTTGTCGCGGTCGGCCTGCCGGCCGGCTGCGCGCCGTCGAGCCCGACCGGACGGCGGGCCGAAGTGGTGGAGATCGAGACGATCGAAGCTGTCGCCCCGGCCGCCAAGCCGGCCAATCCCGCCGGTCAGGTGGCGGTCGACGAGGCCGAGGCGTCGAAGCGTCGCGTCGATCAGGCGACGGCCGCCGCCGACAAGGCGATCGAGGAGGCCGACAAGACGATCGAGCGACGGACCGAATCTGTGCCGGCCGCGCAGGCCACACCCGCAGCGGCCGTCGCCCAGGCGACGCAGGAAGCGGCAGCGCAATCCGCCCCGGCCGCAGCTCCCCAGGCACCCGCAGCGGTCGCCACGCCTGCCGACAAGACGGCTGCCACTCCACCGGCCGCCAGCACGCCGGCCCCCGCCGCAGCGCAGCCCGCCACCATGACGCGTGAGCAGGTGGCGCTCGGCGATCCCGCGCTCACCGCCGGCGTGCCCGGCAGCGGCCCGATCTCGCTCGAGCAGATCGATGCCTGGCTGGCCGACCCGAAGAACTCCGTCGTCCTCGACCCCATCCTGCCGCTGGGGCTCTCGCAGGGCGCCGCGCAGATCACCGGACTCGACGCCAATGCCCTCACCCGTGCCAAGATCGAGCTCGGCCGACAGCTCTATTTCGACCCGCGGCTCTCGGCCGATGCGACCGTCAGCTGCGCCAGCTGCCACAGCCCGGCCGAGGGCTACTCGGCCCACACGAAGACCGGCGTCGGCATCCGGGGCCAGCTCGGCGGCCGCAACTCGCCGGTGTCGTTCAACCGCATCCTGTCCGGGCCGCAGTTCTGGGACGGCCGGGTCGATTCGCTCGAGGCGCAGGCGGTGGGCCCGATCCAAAATCCGATCGAGATGGGCTTCACGCACGAGGGCGTGGTGAAGCGGCTCGGCGAGATGCCCGTCTACAAGAAGCAGTTCGAAAAGGTCTTCGGCGAACTGACGATCGACCGGGTGGGGCAGGCCATCGCCGCCTTCGAGCGGGTGCTCGTCACCGCGCCGTCGCCCTACGACTACGGCGAGCAGCTGCGGTCGTTCGCCGGCCTCGACCCCGACGACATCGCCGAAGACGCGGAGCTGTCGCAGAAGTTCGCCGCGGCCAAGGCGGCGGCCGAGGCGCATCCGATGTCGGAGGAGGCGAAGCGCGGCCGCGAGATCTTCTTCACCGAGCGGGGCAACTGCACCGCCTGCCACGTGGGGGCGAACCTGGCCGACGAGAAGTACCACAACCTCGGCATCGGCATGGACAAGCCGGAGCCCGACCTGGGACGGTTCGTGGTGTCGAAGGACGCGAAGGACACCGGCGCCTTCAAGACGCCGACGGTCCGCAACGTGGCCCTGAGCGCCCCCTACATGCACGACGGGTCGCTGGCGACGCTCGAGGAGGTGGTCGAGTGGTACGACAAGGGCGGACACCCGAACCCGCACTTGAGCGACAAGATCCGTCCCTTGAACCTGTCTGCGCAGGACAAGGCGGACCTCGTGGCGTTCATGAAGGCCTGCACCGGCCCGACACCGACTGTCGAGACGAGCCGGCTCCCGGCCGACAACTGACCTGTCGATGCGCGAGAGAGAGCTTTTGCCGCTGTCGTCCGCCCGGTGGCCGCTCCATGCGGGCGTCGACCTGGGTGGCACGAACATCAAGGCGGCCCTCGTCGACGACGAGGGCCGCATCGTCGCCTTCCACACCGAGCCCACGCACGTGGAGCGGGGCCCCGAGGACGCGGCGGCGCGGATGGGCGGCGCGGTGCACACGCTCGCCCGCCAGGCGGGCATCGGGGTCGATGACATCCGCGGCGTGGGCCTGGGCACCCCGGGGCCGCAGGACCTGGCACGCGGCGTCATCCTGCGGGCGGGCAACTTCCCCGGCTGGGACGGCTTTCCGATCCGCGACCGGGTGGCGGCCCACTGCGGCCATCCGGTCACCTACGCCAACGACGCCACCGCCGCCGCGTACGGCGAGTTCTGGGTCGGCTCCGCCCGCGAGTATTCGAGCCTCGTGATGCTCACGCTCGGCACCGGCGTCGGCGGCGGCATCATCATCGGCGACACCTCGATCGACGGCGCCCACAGCCATGCCTCCGAGTTCGGCCACATCATCGTCGACGCCGCGGCCGACGCCCGCCGCTGCCCGTTCGGCCACTCGGGCGACCTCGAGGCCTATGCGAGCGCGACGGCCCTCAAGGCCCGGGCCCGTGATGCGCTCGCTGCCGGCGGCACGGGCAGCCTGGCCGCGGCGGTCGCCGGCGGCGAGGAGCTGACGCCGATCCTCGTGGCCCGTGAGGCGGCCGCCGGTGATCCGCTCGCGACGCAGCTCATCCTCGACACGGCCCGCTGGCTCGGGATCGGCATCGTGACACTCATGCACACGCTCGATCCGGAGGCGGTGGTCATCGGCGGCGCGATGACCTTCGGCGGCGAGGCGGCCCCGGTGGGCCGCCTGTTCCTCGAGCGGGTGCGGGACGAGGTGCGGGCCCGGGCGTTTCCGCTGCTCGCGGAGAAGACGATCGTCCGCTACGCGACGTTGGGCGGCGACGCGGGCTCGATCGGCGCCGCCGGCCTCGCCCGGCGGGCGGCTTCCCGAGGCTGAGCAGCCGCCGCTGGACTGGCGCCGCGGCGGCCGGAAAAGTCGTCTACAATGCCCGCATGAGCATCGACTGCAAGCACATCCGCAACTTCTCCATCATCGCCCACATCGACCACGGCAAGAGCACCCTGGCCGACCGACTGCTCGAACGGACCGGCACCGTCGAGAAGCGGCAGCTCAAGGAGCAGATGCTCGACGACATGGAGCTCGAGCGGCAGCGGGGCATCACCATCAAAGCCCGCGCAGTGCGGATGGAATACACCCACCAGGGGCAGCGGTACGAGCTCAACCTCATCGACACCCCCGGCCACGTCGACTTCCACTACGAGGTCTCGCGGAGCCTGGCCTGCTGCGAGGGCGCGGTGCTCCTGGTCGACGCCTTCCAGGGGGTCGAGGCCCAGACCGTCGCCAACGCCTACGCCGCGATCAACCAAAATCTCGCCATCGTGCCGGTGATCAACAAGGTCGATCTCGTCCACGCCCGCGTCGACGAGGTGCTCACCGAGATGGAGCAGAGCCTGGCGATCGAACCGTCCGAGGTGATCAAGGCCAGTGCCAAGACGGGCATCGGCATCGACGATCTGCTCGCGGCCATCGTGGAGCGGATTCCCCCGCCGCAGGGCGATCCGCACGCGACGCTGCGGGCGATGATCTTCGACAGCCACTACGACAGCTACCGCGGCGCGATCACTTACGTGCGGCTGATCGACGGCACCGTCAAGAAGGGGCAGAAGATCCGCTTCCTCGAGACCGGCGCCACGCACGAGGTGCTCGAGCTCGGCCAGTTCGTGCCGCAGAGGCGCGCCTGCGAGGAGCTCGTGGCCGGCCAGGTGGGCTACCTCGTCTGCAACATCAAGGACGTCAAGCAGGTCCACATCGGCGACACCGTCACGATCCCCGGCGACCAGGCCGCCGCGGCGCTGCCGGGCTACAAGCCGCCGCAGCGGATGGTCTACTGCGGCCTCTATCCGAGCGAGGGAGAAAACTTCGAGGAGCTGCGCGATTCGCTCGAGAAGCTCGCTATCAACGACCCGTCGTTCGAGTTCGCGCCGGAGTCGAGCGAGGCGCTCGGCTTCGGTTTCCGCTGCGGCTTCCTCGGGCTCCTGCACATGGAGATCATCCAGCAGCGGCTCGAGCAGGAGGCCGACCTGGATCTCGTGCAGACGGCGCCAAACGTCACCTACCAGATCCTCAAGTCCGATGGCGAGACGATCAGCATCACGAACCCCCAGGACGTGCCCGACACCGGGCAGATCGAGGAGTTCCGGCAGCCGATCGTGCGGACCAACTTCCTGGTGCCGGTCGAGTACATCGGCCCGATCATGCAGCTGTGCACCGATCGCCGCGGCACGTATCTCAAGACGGAATACCTCTCCCCGACGCGGGCGATGCTCTCCTTCGACCTGCCGCTGGCCGAGGTGATCTACGACCTGCACGACAAGCTCAAGAGCGTGACACGCGGCTACGGCACGATGGACTACGAGCTCGTCGGCTACTTTCCGGCCGACCTCGTCCGGCTCGACATCCTCG
>JBJOKF010000151.1:0-17912 GCA_046046235.1 Planctomycetota bacterium
AGAAGCCGGGCTCGGGGCCGCCGTCGCGGAGCAGCTCGCCGGCATCGCCTACGATCCGTGCTTCGCACTCATGCTGCTGCTCGACCGTCCGAGCCTGGTGCCCCCGCCCGGCGGCATTCAGTTCGCGACCGGGGACGTGGCGTGGCTGGCCGATAACTTCCAAAAGGGGATCTCTCCCGCGCCTACCCTCACGGTGCACGCCTCCGCGGCCTTCAGCCGGGCGCACTTCGACGATCCCCCCGAGACGGTGGCCGCCGCGCTCATGGCACGCGTCGCCCGGTGGATCGACGGCGATCCGGCGCGGGCCGTGGTGGAGCGGTCGCTCCACCGCTGGCGTTATGCGACGCCGGTCACGGTCCTGCCGCAGCCGTTCCTCGTCGCGCGGACCGCGCCGCCGGTCGTCGTCTGCGGCGACGCTTTCGCGGGGCCGCGCGTGGAGGGGGCCGCCGCGAGCGGCCTGGCAGCGGCCGCCTGGGTGGCGCGGAGTGCTGGCTGACACTGTGCTGAGGCTCGGGGTTGCCCGTGCCCTCTCGCCGGACGTTCGCTCCGGGGCATCCTGCCCTCCGCTCACTGCGGTGAAAGCTGCGCTTCGCAATCCTTGCTGCGCTTGCTTTCACAAGCCCGCTCGAGGGCACGGGCAACCCCTGCCGTATTCACCAAGAGTCGCCGCTCCCTACGCAGGGAGGTGAGGGGCCGCCCATGCCCCGAGAGCCGGCGTATGCCGACGAGCGCAGCCAGGATGGCGAAGCGAAGTCGGCATCCGAGTGAGTGGAGGCCCGGAAGGCCGACGCGAACGTCCGGCGACGGGGCGTGGGCGGCCCCTCACCGGCCCGTTACCAGTTGAGGCCGAACTTCTCGCCGTCCGAGCCGCCGCCGAGGCCACCCTTGAGCGGTGTCGTCCGCTTCTTGGCCACGGGCGGAGCCGGCGCCTCCTCGTCCACTCCGGCGACGTCAGCGGCTTCCTGTGCAGACGCGGCCGGCGCCGACAGCGCCTTGATCGAGAGCGCCATCCGCTGCTCGTCGGGATCGACGGCCAGCACGCGGCACTCCACCTGCTCCCCTTCCTTCACCACGTCGCCGACGCTGCGGACGTGGCGGGTCGCCAGTTCCGACACATGCACGAGCCCTTCCACGCCCGGCTCGAGCTTCACGAAGGCGCCGAACTGGGCGATGCGGCTCACGACGCCGCGGACCGTCGCGCCGACGTGATACTTGTCGGCGGCCCGCTTCCAGGGGCTCTCGACCAGATCTCGGGCCGAGAGCGAGATCTTCCCGGTCTGCCGGTCGACCTTCTTCACGACGACCCGCACCCGCTGCCCCGCCTGGAGCACGTCGGTCGGCGAGGCGATGCGATCCCACGAGAGCTGGCTCACGTGGACGAGCCCCTCGACACCGTCGCCGATGTCGACGAACGCGCCGAAATCGCGGACCGACCGGACGATGCCGTCGAGGGTCGCGCCGACCTCCAGCGTTTCGAGCAGTTTGGCGCGGGCGTCGGCGGCCTGCTTCTCGATCACCGCCCGGCGCGAGAGCACGAGCCGCCGGGCTGCGGGAACGACGTCGGTGACCAGGCTCTCGAGCGTCTGCCCCACCATTTCCTCGAGGTTCTCGATCCGCCAGGTGCTCACCAGGCTCGCCGGCATGAAGCCGCGCAGGCCGGCCACCTCGCACTCGAGGCCGCCCTTGTTGGCCGCCGTCACCCGGGCCTCCACGATCATCCCGGGCTGCAACTGCGACCAGTCCTCCACGGCCACGGCGCGGTTGGCGAGCGCCACGTCATAGAGGCCGTCTTCCTCGTTTCGCAGGCCGACCGAGAGTTGGATCGCGTCGCCGACGGCGGGCATCGCCTCCGGCTCGATATTCGTGAGCTTGAGCGCCCCCTGCCGACGCTCACCGAGATCGATGAAGGCCGTGTCCGGGCCGATCGAAAGCACGGTGCCGGCGATCCGGCTCCCAGGCTCGAGCGGGGCGTCGGCCCGCGCGGGAGCCGACGTCGTCAGAAGGTCATCGATCGCCACGCCGGCGACCGCCGCCTCGAAATCCTCTTCGAGATCGTCGTCGAGCGCCGCGCGGAGATTGGGCACCGCCACCCGCTTCTGCGGCGGCAGCACGTCGGTGAAGGCCGACTTGTCAGGCCCGCCGCGGCGTCGGTCGCGCCGTCCCTCGGCACGTTTCTCCGCCGGAGGGGCAACGCCTCCCGCAGCTTCGGCCGCAGCCGGTTGCGCAACCTGTTCTCCGGCGGCCGCGGCGACCTGCGCTCCCTGGGGCGCGACGTTGCGGGGACTGGCAACCGACTGAGCGGCCGCCGCCGGCGGCATGGCCGCGGGACCGCTCGCGGCGGTGGCAGCCGCGGTCGACGGAGGCTCGGAAGAAAAATACTCGTAGCGGGCCGGGGCCCGTGGCGGCTTCACGCCCGGCCGTTGCGTACCGATCGCGATGCGCCGTGCCGCCGGCGCATCCGGCTGTGCCGCCTCAGCGGTGCCGCCCGTCGCCGAGGAAGGGGCAGGGGCGGGAGCCACGGGCTCCGCAGGGGCCGGCTGTCCCGGCGGCGAGGACTCTGGCGTCGCGGTCATCGGATTCTCGGACGGGGGCTCGGTCGAAAGGATGCGAATGCGGGAAACAGGACTTGAACCTGCACGGTATTACTACCACCAGGCCCTCAACCTGGCGCGTCTGCCAATTCCGCCATTCCCGCAGCGGTGCGAACCCGAACCTGCCCCGTCATCCGGAGGCGAGACGGTCATTCTGGGCCGGTTCCGGAGACAGTCAAGCAGCCTGCACGGGATTCGCCGAAATCGACGGCGCGGCGGCCGCGGTGGCACCGAGAGCGGCCAGGCCGCGGGCGAGCAAGAGCGTCCAGGCGACGTCGCCGACGGGCATCCAGCGGTAGAAGGGCAGCCCAGCCGCGTAGCAGGCCAGCAAGCCGGCGGCCGTGTGCGGATAGTCGGAGGAGAGCCACCAGTGGGCGGCATTCGTGACCAGGAAAAACACGAGCGAACTGGCCAGCCCGCCACCGACAAGCGTCCAGCTGAACCACTGCTTGGACGACGAGGAACGGCCGTTGCGCGTCAGGCGGCCGAGCAGGACCGGCCACGTCAGGCAGGCAAAGACCGCCGCCATCATGATCCAGCCCGCCGTGCCCGCGCCGTAGCCAGGTAACACCAGATTGCTGATCGCGAGCGCCGCGACGGGTGCCGACGCGGCTGCCCACGGGCTCGGGAAGAAGGATCCCGCGACGATCGCCGCGCCGGCCAGCGGCGACACGTTCGCCACCGGCTGCCACAGCCGACCCACGACGGAGATGGCGACCAGCGCGCACCAGACCGCACAGAGCGTGACGAAGGAGGGGCGGGGCGTGGTGGGCATGCGCATGGTGGGCCGGGCTCCCTGGAAGATGGATGGGCAAGCGGGAAGGGCGGGCAGAAGGCCGCGCAGCGGCCCGGGGACCCCGATACACTAGCGGTTTTTGCGTTTCGGGCAAGCTTCCCGGCTCTGTCTGGGCACGGACGAAAACCAGCACCATGACCGCTCTCGCACGCTCCGCCCCGTGGGTCGGCCGCACGCTCGCGTGCGAACGCCGTGAGGACGGCATCGCCGTCCTCACCTTCCTGGTGCCCGACCACTCCCAGAATGTGCTGACGGCGGAATGCCTCGCCGATTTGGCCGCCTGCCTCGACGCCCTCGACGCCGGACCGCCCCCTGTCGGTCTCGTGGTTCGTTCCGGCCGCGAGGGCTCGTTCTTCGCCGGCGCCGACCTTGGGCGGCTCGAGCGGCTCCACGGACTGTCACCGGCCGAGATCGAGGCCGCGTGCGCTGCGGGCCGCACGCTCTTCGCCAGGCTCTCGGCGCGACCGTGGCCGAGCGTCGCGGTGGTCGACGGCGTCTGTCTCGGCGGCGGCCTCGAACTGGCGCTGGCCTGCGACTTTCGCCTGGCCACCGACGCCCCGCACACCGTGCTCGGCTGCCCCGAGGTGAAGCTTGGGCTCCTGCCGGGCTGGGGCGGCACCGTCCGTCTGGCACGGCTGATCGGGCCTGGTCCGGCGGTGGAGTTCGCCGCCTCGGGCGAGAGCGTCGACGGCCCGGCGGCGCGGCGGCTCGGGCTCGTCGACGCCTGCATGGCGCCTGCGCAGGCGGTGGAGTCGGCCTGCCGGCTCGCGGCCCGCATGACAGGCCGGTCGCAACTCTCGGATCGCAGGGCGCGGCAGGCTGGGCCGGTTCCGCTCGACGAAGAGGAACGCGCGTTTCTGGAATCGATGTCGGCGGCGGTGATCCTCGGCCGCAGCGGCGGCCACTATCCGGCGCCCTTGGCGATCCTCGAGACGGTGCTCGCCGGGGCCGCTCTGCCCGCCGCCGAGGCCGGCGCGGTCGAGGGACGCGCCTTCGCGAAGCTCGCGACGTCCCGAGTCTCGCGGCAACTCATCCGCGTGTTCCGGCTCGGCGAGCGGAACCGCCGCGACAGCGGGCTCGAGCAGGATGCCGCCGTGGCGTCCGGCGCGGCGACGCGGCCAGTCGAACGGCCGGCTGTCGTCGGTGCCGGCATCATGGGCGCGGGCATCGCCGCCAGCCACCTCCGTGCCGGCTTTCCCTTGACGCTCGTCGACATCCAGGCCGAGCCGCTGGCCGCGAGCGTCGCCACGATTCTCGACGAGGCCGCTTGGGATCGAGCCACACGAAAAGCCGATGCCGCCCGGGCGGTGACGCTCGCGGGCCGGCTGCGGACCGCGACGCGGATGGCGGCCGTCGCGGAGAGCGACCTGGTGATCGAGAGCGTGCTCGAGCGGGCCGACATCAAACGCCAGGTGCTCGCCGAGATCGAGCGGACCGTGGACGGTGGCACCGTCATCGCCACCAACACTTCCACCAATCCGATCGCCAAGCTCGCGGACGCGCTCCGTGAGCCGGCCCGCTTCTGCGGCATCCACTTCTTCAATCCGGTTCGCCGCATGACGCTCGTGGAGGTCGTCCGCGGCCCGGCCACGAGCGACGCCACCGTCGCCACTGCGGTGGCCCACGTGAAGCGGCTCGGCAAGTGCCCGATCGTCGTCCGCGACAGTCCCGGCTTCCTGGTCAACCGCGTGCTCATGCCCTACCTGCACGAGTCGGTGGAGATGCTTCGCGAGGGGATCGAGCCGCAGCGGATCGATCGCGTCGCCCGGGCATTCGGCATGCCGATGGGGCCGCTCGAGCTCTACGACATGATCGGCCTCGACACCGCCTTCTACGCGGGGCTCGTGCTGAACGACGCCTACGGCGACCGGATCGAGGCCTCGCCGCTGATCCCGGCGCTGGTGAAGTCGGGCCGGCTCGGTCGCAAGAGCGGTGCCGGCTTCTATCGCTATGCGGCCTCCGGCGGGCGGCCGGGCGGCGGCGCGGGGCAGCGGGCGCGGATCGAGCGCCCCGACGAGGCCGTGGCCGGTCTCGTCAGGCCCTACGCCCTGCCGCCGCGGCCCACGACCGACGCCAGCATCGCCGACCGTCTGCTGCTGCCGATGCTGCTGGAGGCGTTGCGGACGCTCGACGAGGGGATCGTCCGTGACGGCCGCGACATCGACCTCGCCGTGATCCACGCCCTCGGCTTTCCCGCCTTTCGGGGCGGCCTCCTCGCCTGGGGCGACTCGCTCGGCGCGGCGGAGGTGGTCCGGCGGCTGGAGCCGCTCGCGGACCTCGGCGTCCGCATGCACCCCACGCCACGGCTGCTCGCGCTGGCGGCCGCCGGCGACCCGTTCACCGCCTGACGTCGACCCGGCCGCCGGCCGAGAGGACTCCTCATGCATGCATCGTCTTCCGTCACGCCCGAGACCACGCCCGTCGTCGTCGCCTGCTGTCGCACGCCGATCGGCCGGGCCCACGCCGAGCGGGGAGCCTTCCGTCAGGTGCGCGGCGACGAACTGGCCGCGGCCGCCATCGAGGCGGTCGTCACCCGCAGCGGCGTCGCGGCCGAGTCGATCGAGGACGTGATCCTCGGCGCCACGCAGCAGCGGGGCGAACTCGGCGGCAACGTCGCCCGTAATGCCGCGCTCATGGCCGGCCTGCCCTTCGCCGTCGCGGGCACCACGGTGAACCGGCTCTGCGGCTCGTCGCTCGAGGCGGTGGCGCAGGCCGCCCACGCGATCGCGGCGGGTGCGGGGCGGGTGTTCGTCGCCGGGGGCGTCGAGCACATGCACCATCTGCCGATGGAGGCCGCGATCGACATCCACCCGCGGGTCTATGCCGGCTCGAGCCGGGGCGTGCTCTCCATGGGCATGACCGCCGAGCACCTCGCCGCGGCCCACGGCATCTCGCGCCGGCGGCAGGAGGCCTATGCGGTCGAGAGCCATGCGAAGGCATCCGGGGCAACCGACACGGGGCTCTTCGCGGACGAGATCGTGCCGGTGCTGGGCCACGACGAGGCCGGACTGCTCGTGGAGGTGACGGCCGACCAGTCGATCCGCCGCGACACGTCGGCCGAGCAGATGGCCGCGCTGGAGCCGGCCTTCCTGCCTGGCATCGGCACCGTCACCGCGGCGACGAGCGCGCCGGTGAGCGATGGCGCGGCGGCGGTGCTCGTGATGTCGGTCGCCGAGGCACGGCGGCAGCGCCTCGCGCCACTGGCCCGCGTCGCCGGCACGGCGGTCGCCGGCGTGCCGCCCGCCCTGATGGGGACCGGGCCGGTGGCGGCCACGCGGAAGCTGCTCGATCGCACCGGGCGTGCGATCTCGGCAATCGACCTGATCGAGCTCAACGAGGCGTTCGCGGCCCAGGCGATCCACTGCATCAATGCGCTTGGGCTCGACCCGACGCGGGTCAACGTCCGCGGTGGCAGCCTGGCGCTCGGCCATCCGCTCGGGGCGAGCGGTGCCCGGATCGTGACGACGCTGCTGCACGCAATGCGGTCGGGCCCGGCGCGGGTCGGCCTGGCGACGATGTGCATCGGACTCGGCCAGGGGATCGCCGTCCTCTTCGAGAAACTGGACTGACTCGCGCATGCATGCCGCCACGTCCTCGACGTTCCCTCCGCCGGCGCCGCCTCGCGCTGCCGCCGTGGGCGTGGCCGATTCGGTCGCCGCGCTCCTGCTCGAGCGGCTTGACGCCTCCGCCACGGCCGCGGCGATCTGCGATCCGCTCGACGGAGCGCGGCGATGGACATGGGAGGAAGTCGTCGCGGCGACGGTGGCGGTGGCCGAGGAGTTTCGCGCCGCCGGCCTGCGGCCGGGGGATCGGCTCGCCCACGTCGGTCCGCACACTCCCGACTGGATCGTCGTCGATCTCGCGAGCCAGGTGACGGGGCTCGTGCACATGCCGCTGCATGCCGATGCGTCGCCCGCCACCCGCGTCGCGGAGCTTGAGTGGCTGCGGCCGCGGGCCATCGTCGCGAGCGGCAGCGGCGGCCGGCCGGTGGCTCCCGGCGGGGCGGCGATCAGCCTCGACCTGCGGTCGGGCGGTGGGCGCACCGGCCCTTGGGCCGACGGCGTGCTGCGGTCCACCGCGTGGCTCTGCTGGGGCGCCGACCGCGGGCGGCTTCGGGCGGCCGTGGAGCGTTTCGTCGCCGGCTGCGATCCCGAGGCGTGCGGATCGATCCTGCTCTCCTCGGGGACGACGGGCCGTCCCAAGGGCGTGGTTCACAGCCAGCGGGCGGTGATCGCGAATGCAAGGGCGGCGGCGGACGTCTTCCTGGATGCCGCGCACGACGTGCGGCTCTCCTGGCTGCCGATGAGCCACGCCTTTGCCCGCACCGGCGACCTCGTGACGGCGCTGGTGCGTGGCGCGTGCCTGAGCGTGGTCACCGACCGCACCCGGGTGATCGAGGCCTGCCGGGTGGTGCCGCCGACGGTCGTGCTCGGCGTGCCGGCGTTCTTCGAGCGACTCGACCGTGCCGCTCGCGACGGCCGGATTCCCGGGCTGGCGGCCGCGCTCGGCGGCCAGGTGCGGGTCTGCATCTCCGGCGGCGCGGCGCTGCGCGACCGCACCGCCGCCGCGTTCACCGCAGCGGGCGTGCCGCTCGTCGAGGGCTACGGACTGGCCGAAGCGGGGCCTGTCGTCGCCGTCTCGAATCCTCGTATCGCCAGGCGCGGCACGGTGGGGCCGCCGCTGCCGGGCGTGGACGTCAAGATCGACACGCGGTCCGAGACACATGGGCAGTTGCTCGTCCGCACCCCCAGCCGTGCATTGGGAGTGATCGAGGAGGGGAGTCACTGCACCACGGAACTCGCGGCCGACGGCTGGATCGAGACGGGCGACCTCGCCGCCATCGATGCCGACGGCCACCTGCGGATCACGGGCCGGGTACGGGATACGCTCGTGCTCTCAGGCGGCACGAAGGTGCCACCTGCTGAGATCGAGGCGGCGCTCGCCGAGGACCCGGTCGTGGCGCAGGTGTGTGTCGTCGGAGCGGGGCTGCCGGCTCCCGTGGCGCTCGTGGTGCCCGATCCGACGGAACTGCGGGCGGCCCTGCGTCGACTCGGCGCCCGGGTGCTCTCGAAGCGGGCGGCCCTGCGGCATCCGCGGGTGCTCCGCTGGCTCGGCCGCCGGCTCGCCGCGCGGCAGCGGCACCTGCCCCGCGGCTGGCGGGTGCGCCGGGCGGTGCTCGTGGGCCGCGCGTTCGACGCCGACCACGGCGAGGCCACGCCATCGCTCAAGCTCAAGCGCGATGGCATCGCGGCCCACTTCGCGGCGCAGATCTCGGCGGCCGCGGAGCCGGAGCCGCCCGCGTGGGTGGCGGTCGTGCCGGCGGGCCGGACGCCACGGACGTCCGGTCCGGCCGACGGTGGTTTGGACGCGGCGCCGCAGGCGGCCACCGGTCTCGATTTCGCGGCCGCGAGCCTGTGGCACCGGGGCGGCTTGCATGGCGATCCGGGCGGCTTCGAGGCCGCGGCCACGACGGCGGCCGATCCGCTCGGCGCTGCGGCGGCGGACGTCGTCACAAAGTCGCTCGCTGCGCTCGCCGCCCTGCGGGCGACCGGTCAGCTCTACGAGCAACTCACTCCCCACAGGCCAACGGCGCCGCTCGACGACGCGCCGCCGGCGCCCGCTGGCCGCTTCACCGCGGTCGCCGAGGCGGCGGCCGGTGAGGCCGGGCTCTGGGGGCTGCTCGTGCCGGAGCGGTTCGGCGGCACCGGCTGCGACATGCGTGCGCTGGCCGCCGCGATCACGCTGATCGGCAGCGAAGTGCCGACGGCTGCCGGCCTCCTGTCGGTCCATTCGTCGATCGGCGCCGTGGCGGCGCTCACCGACTTCGGCACGCCGGAGCAGCAGGGGCGGCACCTGCCCGGCCTCGCCCGTGGTCGACCGCTGTCGATCTTCGGCGCCACCGAGCCGCAGGCCGGCTGCGACCTCGCCGCGATCGCCAGCAGGATCGAGCGGCGCGACGGTCGACTGCTGCTCTCGGGCACCAAGATGTTCATCACGGGCGCGACCCACGGCCGCCTGATCAAGCTGCTCGCGCGGCTCGACGAGAAGCCCGTCGTCGCATTCGTTCGGCTGCCCGAGGCCGACACGCCCACCTGTCGGCTGCTCGACTACGCGCTCCATCCGCTCAAGCACGCCCACAACGCCGCGATCGAGTTCACGCAGCATCCCGTCGAGGCCGCGGATCTTCTCGCGGCCCCCGCCGGGGCGGCCGACGGCATGCCGATCGTGTGGCACGGGCTCAATCGGGGGCGGGTGACGCTGGCCGCCCAGGCGGCCGGGACGCTGCGCATCCTCGCGGCCCACGCCCGCGGTCACGCGGTCCGGCGACGCACATGGGGGGAGCCGATCGCCGCCCGCGAACTCATCCAGGGGCGGCTTGCGCGGATCGCGGTCGGGGCGCTCGCTTGCGATGCGCTTGCGGCCTGGGCGGCGGCGGCGATCGACGCGGGCCGCCCGGGCGAACTGGAGGCGATCACCGCCAAGATCGTCGCCGGTGAATGCGTCCGCGACGCGGCGATCGCGGCGCTCGGCGTGCACGGCGGCCGGGCCTTCCTGGTGGGGCATCCGCTGGGCGACGCGTTCCACGACCACTTCGCCGTCTCGGTCTACGAAGGAGAGAGCGAACTGCTCGGTCTGGCTCTCTTCAAGGGGCTCGCCAAGCGGCATCCGCTGGCGAGGCTTGCGCGGGAGGCCGCCTCGTGGCGGCGGGCGGCGGCCTGGATCTCGTGGCGGGCCGCGGAGGCGGGCGGCCGCGGCGGGGCGCCGGCGCTGCTCGATCGACGGTTGCGCGATCATGCGGCGCTGGCCCGCCGCCAGCTCGGCCGGCTGGCAGTCTCCGTCGATCGGGGCCTGCGACGGCACGGCCGCGGGCTGGCCGAGCGGCAACTCTTGGTCGGCTCTTGGTCGGCCGAGTTTCGGGATCTGGTGAGCGTGCTCGCGGTGGCCCATCATGCCGACGTCCGGTGCGACGAGGCGGAGATCGTCGTCGCCGATTGCTGGTGTCGGCTGGCGCTCGCCCGCAGCCGCGGCACGCGGCCGACGGCCGCCGATCTGGCCGCGCTCGCGGCGGTCGGCCGCGCCGTGGTGGAAGGCCTCGTGCCACGGCCGCGGTGGTGAGCGGAAGGGTTCGTGCGTCAGCCGTCCGTCATCGGCGAGATGGACGAGGGGTTGCCCGGGCCTCGAGCGGGCTGTGAACGCGAGCGGAGCTTCTGCACGAGAAACACGACATCGTGTCGTTTTCTCTTGGCGAGCCTCCGCTCGCTGGTGCTGCGCGTCGCATCGTGCGACGCAGTCTTGCGGTCATAGAGGTGCTGCCTGCCTGCTGAATGCGGCGATGAGGGGTTGCCCGTGCCTTCGAGCGGGCTGTGAAAGCAAGCGCAGCAAGGATTGCGAAGCGCGGCTTTCACCGCAGTGAGCGTAGGGCAGGATGCCCGGAGCGAACGTCCGGCGAGAGGGCACGGGCAACCCCGGCACCACAGGCAACCCGGATTCGACAAGTTGAAAACTTGTCGCCACGACGGGCCCAGAGCCAGAACCAGATCCAGAGCCAGCGCCAGCGCCAGAGCCAGAGCCAGAGCCAGACGGTCTGTTCAGCGCGGCTACAGCAGGCTTTCGAGCAGGAGCCGCATCTTGCGGAGCTCGGCCACCTGGTCGACGCCCTCCATCGGCGGCAGGTGGGCGCAGAGAGCCCGCTTGTAGCCCACCCGCTCCAGCTGCGCCACGAGCTTGCCGTACTCGACGATGCCCTGGCCGATCCGCACCTGGAAGGCGTCGGGCTTCGTGTCCCGCAGGTGGACGTGGCAGACGTACTTGAGCACCGGCTCCCAGGTCGCCTGCTTCTTGTGGCCGTAGATGAAGTGGCTCGGGTCGAGGACGACTCCCAGGCCCGGCACGTTGCGGCAGAGCGAGGCGGTCGTCTCCGCATCCTGCGTCATGCGACCCGCCGAGGTCTTCACGCCCACCACGACCCCCAGGCTCGACGCGATCGCCACCATCTTGCGGAGCCGCTCGATCTCGCCGTTGAACGGCGTGCCGAGCTCCGACGAGTCGACCACCATCGTCACGACCGCCAGTGCCTTGGCGAGCCGGCAGCAGGCGGTGAAGCGGTCGTAGAGCTCCGGGGTCTCCGGCGAGGAGAACGAGATCGCCACCGGACGGAGCCGCTGCAGGTCGCTGCAGGCAGCCACCGCGGCGTCCGGATCGGCCATCACGCCACCGGGAACCAAGTGCGGCCCGCCCTCGTGCACGTCAAGTTCCACCGCGGTGAACTCGAGCTCCGCCAGCCGCTCCATCGCCTTGGAGAGGGACAGGTCGGGGAAACACTCGGTGCTGACACACACGAACACGTGGCGACTCTCCTGGGCTGCGCTCGCTCGGGGCGGTGGGGTGAGCTCGCGCCGGTGGGGTGGACCGGGGCGGGGCCCGGTGGCTGGAGGCGACGACCGTCGCCGCGATCAGCGTAGCGGCATGTGGCGGAAATTGGCAAACCGGCCGATCGCCTTTCCGGCAGCGGCGACCCTACACTTGCGGAGCGGCGTCGGCCTCGAGCCGGCCGCGGGTTTCCGCCCCGTTCGGGAGTGCCAGCATCATGATCGAACAGACGACGCCGACCACCCGCGTGATCCTGGAGCAGGGGGGCGGCTGGCGGCGGTGGAGCACGTGGATCGCCTGGTCCGTCGCCGGCATCTCGCTGCTGGCGGCCCTCGGCAGCGCCGACGCCGCGGCGCGGTATTTCCAGCGCGATTCGCGGGTCATCGAGAGCTACCACTCGCTGTCGCGGGTGGCGCCGGCGAAAGTGGCGATCGTCGACGTGGCGGGCGCGATCATGAGCGGCAGCGGCTTCACCCGCGCGCAGCTCGATCACGTGGCCGACGACGAGAGCGTCAAGGCGATCGTGCTCCGGGTCGATTCGCCCGGCGGCACCGTCAGCGGCAGCGACGAACTCCACTATCGGCTCTCCACGCTCGCCCGCGACCGAGACCTGCCGGTCGTCGTGAGCATGGGGGGCATCGCGGCCAGCGGCGGCTACTACGTGGCGATGGCCAACGGAGGCCGCGAGGACGTGATCTTCGCGGAGCCGGCCACGCTGACCGGATCGATCGGCGTGATCATCCCGCACTTCGACGTCTCGAAGCTGCTCGAGCGGTACGACGTGCGTGACGATTCGGTCGCCAGCGGGCCGCTCAAGGAGATGCTCAGCCCGACGAAGGCCCGTTCGCCGGAACTGGCCGAACGTGAGCGGAAGGTGCTGCAGGAACTGGTCGACGAGATGTTCGGCCGGTTCAAGCAGATCGTGAAGCAGGGCCGGCCGAAGCTCGACGACGACGCCGTCGCCAAGGTGGCCACGGGGCAGATCTTCACGGCGCAGCAGGCTGTCGACGCCGGCCTGGTCGACCGCATCGGCTTTCTGGAGGACGCCGTCAAGCGGGCGATCGATCTGGCCGGACTCACCGAGGAGACGGCCCGGGTGGTCCGCTACTCGCGGCCGCGCGGCTTGCTCCAGGACGTGCTCGGCGGCGACTTCACGGCCGGCACCCACGGGCTCGCGCCGCGCGGGCCGCTCGAGGCGCTCGCGGAGTGGACGGCGCCCCGCGCCTGGTATCTGTGCAGCTGGTGGCCGGCGATCGTCGCGAGCCGCTGAGCCGGCCCTGCACCGCGACCGGCATCGTTACCGGAGCGTCGTCCCGGAGGCTTCGGCGCGGCTGGCCAGCTCGGCGTAGGTCTGCGACTGCGTCTCGTCACCCTCCTCCGCGTACATCGTCGCCAGGTTGCCGTAGGCGACGGCGAGGGCCCGCTCCTCGAGCTGCTTGGCGTCGACGGCGGCCACCATCAGGTCGACGCCCCGCCGGCTCAGGGCCATCGCGTCGTCGCGACGGTCCACCTGCCAGTAGGAGATCGCCATGCTGATGTACGACTCGCCGAGTTGACCGGCTTCGCCATCCCGCTCCAGCCGCGGATTGCCTTCCCACAGCGGAATCACGCGGTCGAACCAAGTCACGGCGGTGGCGTGGTCGCCGCGCTGGAGGCTGTGCATGATGCCGATGCGGAACAGCAGGTCGCCGACGTTCTTCCGCTCCTTGTCGGTCAGTTCCCGGTGTTCGCCGCCGCGCTCGAGGTAGGCGGCGGTGAGGGTGGCGTTGTCGAGCATGTCGGAGGCGTCGCCGCGGATCTGTGCGGCCGACAAGGCGTCGAGCAGGCCGAGTCCCACCTCCCAGTCGATCTCCCGGCGGCGCCAGGGATCCTTGACGGAGTCGCCCATGCGGTCGCGGACCTCGAGCAGCCGCTTGACCCAGGGGAGCGGCTCGACCGACTCGGTGGAGCCGGCCGCCACGACGAGCGCCCCGCGGCAGAGCTGCAGTTCGAGCGCCTGCTGCACGTCCGGCTCGGCCTTGCACTCGGCGACCACCGCCTCGCTGCGGGCCATCCACTTGGGGATGACGCGGCTCTTTTGCTGCCAGTTGCCCTGGGCGATGGCCTGCGCCGTGCCGAGATGGGCGTCGAGCATGATCTCGCGGGCGGCCTGCTGCACCGCCGGCGACCGCTTGGCCAAGAGCGTGGAGGCCCGGCGGATCGACTCGGCGAAGTGCTCGACGGCCTTCTGATGATCGGGCTTGGGGCCGGCCAGCGCGATGCGGCCCAGCAGCCGCTCCGCCTGGGCGGTGACCAGTGGCGGCGCGTTCGTGATCGTCTTCACCGACTCCACGGCGGTCCGCGCTTCCTCATGCCGGTCGAGCGACAGCAGGATGCCGGCATGCTTCAGCCGGGTCCAGGCGTCGGTCGGATCGATCCGCTCCGCGGCCTCGGCGAGGGCGAGCGCCTGCTGCCACTTCCCCTGCTCGCACATGAGCACCATGAGCATGCGATGGGCCCGCAGATGACGGGGGTCGATCTCGATGGCGTACTGGAGGTCGGCAACGGCATAGGCGCTGACCGTGTCCATCTCCCCTTCTGCCCGGAGCACGAAAGACTCGGGGTCGAGCGGCTCGATCATCACCGCGGTGGCCGACTGCGTGCCGGGCTTCACGCTGAAAATCACGCCCCGCTCGGGGAAGACCTCGCCGATGGAGACCCCCTGCTCGTCGAGGATCGAGACCGTGCGCAGGTCGGCGATCTCGAGTTGCTTGGCCAGTTCGCCGACGGCGACGGGCTCCGCCAGCTTGATGCGGATCGCGGAGACGATGTCGCCGTCGAGCGTGACTTCGACCCGCTCGAACGGCTCGATCTTCCAGAAGAAGCCGCGGCTGGAGTCCTCGCGGGTGAACGGCTCGCCCGCTCCCCAGCCGGCGCGGAGCTCGTCGGCGGTGGTCTTGCCGGGGTGTACGCCGCGGAAGCTCGCGGGGTCGATCGAGAGCGTCGGCAGTTCGTCGGGTACGGCGGCGACCGGCGCGGTCACCGTCGGCTGCGGGGCAGCCTTGCCGACGGTCGCGGGGGACTCGTCGGGCGCGACCGGGCGGGCGGCCTCCGCCTGAGGCTTTTCGGCCGGCTCGGTGCCCGCCTCGTCTTCGGGTGTCGCCGGTGCCGGCTTCCCGAGCGGCTTCGGCAGCGTGCCGACGCGGTCGGTGATCCAACGCTTCAGGCCACCGACCTCACCGGGCGGCACCGTCTTTCCTGCCGTGTCGCCCGCCTTCGTGGTGGCAGCGGGGCCGGCGGTCGGCACGATCTCGGCCCATTCTTCGGGGAGCTTGCCGGACCGCGGGCGATCGGCTGGAGTCGCCGGACCGGCCTGCACGACGGCTGGCCGCACTTCGGCGGTGAAGGTGGGAGTGGCTGCCGGCAGGGCTCGTGGAGCGGCCTTGGCGACCGGGGCAGCCGCAGCCGACCGGCTCGGCGGCGTGCGCGAGCCGGCAGGCTCCGCGACCAGCCGGGGAGCCGAAGGTGCGGGGGCCTCGTTTCGCGTTGCTTTGCCGGGCTCGCCGATCGACTCGATCCAGCGTGGCAGCCGCATCATCGACCGTGGCGCGGGCTCGTCGCCTCGCGCGCCGTCGGCCCACGCGCCGCAGGCCGCCGCGAAGAGAATCGTGCAGGACAGGGACTGCAGCAGGCGCGACACGCGCGCCTCGCCGGACATGCACCGCGTTCCCCGAGAGGCAGGGAAGGCTTCGAAGGGGGCGGGCGTTGTTTCACGGACAGCGATCGCGGCCACGACAGATCCTCCTATTGCGTCGGACAGCACTTGTCCGAACGTGGCGGGAAGGTAGGGGCCGTGGCACGTGGCGTCCAGAGCAGCTCAGCCGGGGAAAACGCGGCATTTCGGGGCCCTTGGGAGGGCGCCGGCGGGTTCCGGCCAGCGCGATCCGCCGCTCTGGCTCTGGGCCACCGTGGCGACAAGTTTTCGACGTGTCGAATCCGGGCTGCCAAGGCGCCGGTGAGGGGCCGCCCACACCGCGTCACCGGACGTTCGCGTGGACATCCTGTCCTCCGCTCACTCGGATGCCGACTCTCGCGGTGTGGGCGTCCCCTCACCTTCCGTATCGACAGCAGCCAGGATCCTCACCACATGCGCTAGGCCCGGAGGGCCGGGTGAGCACCAGCCGGCGGAGGCCGGCCAAGGCAAGGTCGGCACGATGCCGAGCCTTGCCGTGAAGCAGCACCAGCGAGCGGAGGCTCGTCAAGGCAAGGTCGGCAGGATGCCGAGCCTTGCCGTGAAGCAGCAGCCCTCAGCCGAGCAGCGTGCCGAGTTCGTCGACGAGCTCGCCGAAGCGGGAGAGCGCCGTAGCCACCGGCTCCGGCCGCTCGAGATCCACGCCCGCCTCCCGCAGGAGCTCGAGCGGCCACTTCGAGCTGCCGCCCCGGAGGAAGCCGAGATACGCCTGCAGCTCCTTCTCGCCCCCCTCCGCGACCCGCTTCGCCAGCGTGATCGCCGCCGAGAGGCCGGTGGCGTACTTGTAGACGTAGAAGGCGTTGTAGAAGTGGGGGATCCGCAGGCACTCGAGCTCGAGCTGCGGATCGATGGCGAACCGCGGCCCGAAGTAGGCGTCGAGCAGCTCCCGGTAGATGCCGCGGAGCCGCTCGAGCGTGAGCGGCTCGCCCGCCTCGGCCGAAGCGTGTGTCTTGCGCTCGAACTCGGCGAACATCGTCTGGCGGACGATCGTCGCCCGGATCGAGTCGATCTCCCGGGCGATGATCGCGGCCCGCTCCTTCGGCGTCGAGGCGCGGGCGAGCAGCAGCCGGGTGAGCAGCTGCTCGTTGAAGGTGCTCGCCACCTCGGCCACGAAGATCGTGTAGCTCGAATACTGGTAGGGCTGCGCCTCGGCAGACAGCCGCGTGTGCATCGAGTGACCCGCCTCGTGGGCGAGCGTGAAGACATGCTCGACCGCCTCCTCCTGGAAGTTCATGAGGATGTAGGGGTCGGAATCGTAGGTGCCGGAGCTGAAGGCGCCCGACTGCTTGCCGGCGTTGGGGTAGCGGTCGCACCACCGGCCGCGGAGCCCCGCCTCCAGCCGCCGGCAATACTCGCCCCCGAGCGGCGTCAGCGACTCGATGACGACTGCCACCGCATCGTCCCACGTATGCCGTTTCTCGAGCTCTGGCACGAGAGGGACGTAGCAGTCGTAGTGGTGGATGTCGTCGAGCCCCATGATGCGGCGACGCAGGTCGTAGTAGCGATGGACGGCCGGCAGGTGGGCGCGGACCGCCGCGACGAGCTGGTCGTAGACGGCGAGCGGCACGTTGTCGGCGAAGAGGGCCGCCTCGACGGCGCTCGTGTACCGGCGGACTCGGGACGCGTAGACGTCCCGCTCGTTCGAGCCGGAGAGCGTGGCGGCCAGCGTGTTCGCGTGGGCCTCGTACTGCGCGTAGAACTGGTGGAAGGCGGTGCGGCGCACCTCGCGCGAGGTGTCGTGGAGGAGCGTGACGAACGTCGCGTTCGAGAGCTCGACCTGCCGGCCCCCGCCGTCGCGGACCGTGCCGAACTTCATGTCCGCATCGGTAAGCTGCCGAAAGACCTTGCTCGCGGTGCCCGCGAAGCTGCCCTGCATCGCCAGCAGCCGTTCCTCGGGCTCCGAGAGCACGTGGGGCCGCGTCCGCACGAGCCGCTCGAGCAGGAGCCGATAGGGGGCGAGCGCCGGCAGCGCCATCCAGCCGGCCAGCGTCGCCGGCGGGATCGCCATGATCTCGGGCCGGATGAAGCTCGCCTTCTCCCCGGCCCGCGTGGCCACGTGCTGGAAGCGGCCCACCATCCGCTGCGACTCGGGCGCCGCCTGGTCCTCGCTGGCCCGCAGGTGGGCGTAGGTGCCGAGACGATCCCCCTCGCGATCGATGGCGAGGTCGAGCGTGAGGCACTCGGCCAGCCGCTCGGGTGCCGTGGCGAGCGTGCCGGCGAAGGCGGCGAACTCATGTGTCCGTTTCTCCCAGGCGGCAAGCGCCGCCTCCCACTCCGCGTCGCTCGAAAACAGGCTCGTCAGGTCCCAGGTGTCGCCCACGGCGACGTCGCGTCGGGCCGGCAGGGTCTTCGTGGCGTGGACAGAGTCGCTCATGATCGCTCCAGATCGGGTGATGGGCGGGCCAGCTCACAGCCGCCAGACGGC
>JBJOKF010000190.1:0-19958 GCA_046046235.1 Planctomycetota bacterium
CGGGCGTCCCAGCCCGCTGTCTGCAAGTCGCGCGGGCGTCCGGGCCCGCGGGCTGCCGGGAATCCGCCGATGACCGTCCCCATCCGCCTCCTGCTCGTCGACGACCACGCCGTCATGCGGGTGGGACTCGCCAACCTGCTGTCTTCAGAAGGTGATTTCCAGGTGGTCGCCCAGGCCGACGACGGCCACGCGGTGGTCGACCTGTGGCGGCAGCACCGGCCCGACGTCTGCCTGCTCGACATGACGATGCACGGCATCGACGGCGTCGAAACGCTGCGTCGCCTCCGGGAGACAAACCCCAAGGCGCGGGTGCTGATGCTGACCTCGTCCGACTCCTCCGACGATCTCTCGCGGGCGCTCGCTGCGGGGGCCGATGGGTACGTGACGAAAAACGTCGGCCACCAGGAACTCTTCGCTGCGATCCGCTCCGTCCATCGGGGCGGACGGCCGGTGAGCCGGGAGACGATCGTCGATGCGCGGCCCACGCCGACTGATGGCGGCGGCCTGACGCCGCGCGAGATCGAGGTGCTGGGCCTGCTGCGGGAAGGCTTCACAAACGCCGACATCGCCCGGCTCCTCGGCATCACGACCCACACGGTGAAGGTGCATGTGGCCGGCCTGCTCACGAAGCTCGGCGCGAGCGATCGCACACAGGCGGTGGCAAAGGGCTTCGACCTGGGATTGCTCGCCGCGCGTCCGTCACGGTGACCGGGCGATCCGGAACCGAGCGTGTGGCGTCCAAGAGGGCGGTGTATGATCGATTTGGGAAACGTTTCGCCGGCCCGCCGGCGCCGCGTGCGCTGCTCGAAAAGCCGGTGGACGTGTCGGGCTCCAGGGTGCTGTTTTCTCGATCGAAGGGAGTCTCTCCAATGCAGTCTGATCGGTCGGCGTCCGGGGGCGCCCTGTCTCGTCGCACCTTCACCGGCCTGGCGGCGTCGCTGCCCGGCTTCTTCGCCGTCCACGGCTACGGCGCCGAGAAGGTGGCCAGCCCCGCGGAGAAGCTCGGCATCGCCGTGATCGGCATCGGCGGCCAGGGGGCGGCCAACCTGCGGGGCGTGAAGGACCAAACAATCGTCGCGCTCTGCGACGTCGACGAGGCCCGCGCCGGCAAGGCGTTCGACGAGCACCCGCAGGCGAAGCGGTTCACCGACTTCCGGAAGATGTTCGACAGCCTCGAGAAGGAGATCGATGCCGTCGTCGTCAGCACCCCGGACCACACGCACTTCCATCCCGCCTGGTGGGCGATTGAGCGGGGCAAGCATCTCTACCTCGAGAAGCCGCTGGCGCACGAGGTGCTCGAGGTGCGGCGGCTCACGGAGGCGGCCCGCCAGAAGGGGCTGGCGACGCAGCTCGGCTCGCAGCGGCACGCGGTGCCCGGTCTGCGGGCCGGCGTCGAGTTCGTGAAGTCGGGCCTGCTCGGCACGGTGCAGGAGGTGCATTCCTGGGTGGCGAGTTCGCGGGGCATGCCCGACGCGCCGGCGGCGGCCTCCGAGCCGCCAAAGGGGCTCGACTGGGATCTCTGGCTGGGGCCCGTGGCCGAGCGGCCCTACACGAAGGGCTTCGCACCCTACGACTGGCGGTTCTGGTGGGAGTTCGGCACCGGCGAGACCGGCAACTGGGGCTGCCACATCCTCGACATCCCATTCTGGGCGCTCGACCTCGGCCATCCGGTGCACGTGGCCGGCAGCGGCCCGACGCCCGATCCGCTCCGCACGCCGAAGTCGCTGGTCAGCCGGCTCGACTTCCCCGCCCGCGAGAAGGCCGGCGGCGGAAAGCTGCCCCCGGTGAGCGTTCACTGGTATCAGGGCGCGCCGCCGATCCTGGCCGAGCGGGGCATCGACAACGCGACAGCCAAGAACAAGAACACGCTCTTCATCGGGAGCGAGGGGATGCTCCTCTGCGGGTTCGAGGGTTGGAAGCTCCTGCCGGAGGTGAAGTTCGCCGACGTCAAGGAACCGCCGCGGACGCTGCCGCCGTCGCCCGGTTTTCACAAGGAATGGCTCGACGCCTGCCGCGGCGGCGCCCCCGCCACCTGCCACTTCGACTACACCGGCCCCCTGACGGAGAGCGTGCTCCTGGCGAACATCGCCTATCGGGTGCAGGGCGAGTTCGACTGGGACGCGGCGGCCATGAAGAGCGGCCGCGCCGACGTCGATCGCCTGCTCAGCCGCGAGTATCGCCGCGGCTGGGAAGTCTGAGGGCGGTAATGGGACGGGGCGACCCATGCCCCGTCGCCGGACGTTTGCGTCGGCCCTCCAGGCCTCCGCTCACTCGGATGCTGACGGCGCTGCGGCATCCTGCCTTCGCTTGTCATCATACGCCGGCTCTCGGGGCATGGGCCGCCCCGTCCCATGCACAATGGCTCATGGGCACAGGCCGAGCCGGTGGGCATTTTCAGAGAGACTTCTTTATGGCTTTATGGCCGGCGAGCCGCGAAACCGGCGCCGGTAGGCGTCGGGGGTGAGGCCCGTCGTCTCGCGAAACCGCTTCGTGAAGTGGCTCTGGTCGGTGAAGCCAGTGAGGGCGGCGATCTCCGCCAGCGGCTTGTCGGTGGTGGTGAGCAGTCCGCGGGCATGCTGGACGCGGATCGTCCGCAGGTAGTGCGTGGGCGTCATTCGCAGGAGTTGGCGAAACCGGCGGTTGAAGTGGGTGGCAGAGAGCCCCGCCAGGCTCGCCATGGCCGTCATCGAGACCGGCTCGGCGTAGTGGGCCTCGACATGCCGCACGACTGGCAGCAGTTCTTGGAAGTGCCCCGCAAGCTGCCCGGGGTCGTCGATGCGGTACATGGCCCCGGCGAGGCCGAGGACGGCGGCGTCCGGCCCGAAAAGGGGCGTCTTGGTGCAGACGTACCATCGTGGCGCCGTCCGCCGGTGAAGCACCGCCCACACCTGGCCCGGCAGCGGCCGACGGGACTGCATCACGCGGCGGTCCTCGGCGATGTAGGCCTCGGCCAGCAGCGGCGGATGGAAGTCGCGGTCTGACCTGCCGACCGCCTCGGCCTCGTGCGCGAGGCCGTGATTATCCAGGAACATGTGGTTGACCGCGACGAACCGGCTCTCGCGATCCTTCGCGAAGAAATAGGTCTGCGGCAGCGCGTCGAAGAGCCGCAAGAGCGACTCCGCCTGCGGGCACTGCGCGAAGAACTCCCTCCGGAAGGCGGCGGTGTCCGGGGGGGAGAGGGCGGGACGGGCGGCCATGGAAGGCATCCTTTTGGTCAAATCGTACCAAGGCTCGCCGATGGCCTACAAGACACGGCCGCTGTCGCGCGGGAGAGTTTGGTCATGCGAATCCATGCGTGCCTGATGCTGACGGTGCTCGCCGCCACGGTGGCCCGCCCGTCGGCCGCCATCGACGAGCCGGTTTCGTTCGGCCGGGACGTGCTCCCGATCCTGTCCGAGAACTGCCTCGCCTGCCACGGACCCGATGCAGAACATCGCGCCGCCGACCTGCGGCTCGATACCCGCGACGGGGCGCTCGCGGTGATCGTGCCGGGCAAGCCCGCGGCGAGCGAACTGCTCTCCCGCGTCGTGGCCACGGATGCCGACCTGCGGATGCCGCCGCCCGCTGCGCACAAGAAGCCACTCTCGGCCGAGCAGGTGGCGATGCTTTCGCGGTGGATCGCGGAGGGAGCGCCGTGGGGAGGCCACTGGGCCTTCGAGCCTCCGGCCGCGTCGCCCCTGCCGACGGGCGAGCCGCATCCGATCGACGCCTTCGTCGGGGAGCGCCTCCGGCGGGAGGGCCTGGCCTTCGCGTCACCCGCCCTGCCGCACGTCCTGGCCCGGCGGGCGGCCCTCGATCTGGCCGGCCTGCCGCCGACGGCGGAGGACGTCACATTATTGGAGCGGGGCGGTGAGGACGCCTACCTCGCGCTCGTCGATCGGCTCCTCGCCTCGGAGCACTTCGGCGAGCGGATGGCGATGTGGTGGCTCGACGCCGCCCGCTACAGCGACACCGACGGCTTCCAGTCCGACGCCGAGCGGACCAACTGGCCCTGGCGCGACTGGGTGATCGACGCCTTCAACGCCAACATGCCCTTCGACCGGTTCACCGTGGAACAGTGCGCGGGCGACCTGCTGCCCGACGCGACGCGCGAGCAGCGACTGGCCACCTGCTTCCACCGCAATCACATGACCAACGGGGAAGGGGGCCGCGATCCGGAGGAGTCGCGGATCGACTACGTGATCGACCGGGTCAACACCGCCGGCACCGTCTGGCTGGGGCTCACGCTCGGCTGCTGCCAGTGCCACTCGCACAAGTTCGACCCCGTCAGCCATCACGAGTATTACCGGCTGGCCGCCTTCTTCGACTCGATCGACGAAACAGGAGCCGCCGGTCGGGACGCACGTCCCTACCTGAAGATCGAGTCGACGCGTGTGCCGCGGGCGGTGGCCGAGGCGCAGGCCCTGGTCGATGCGCGGAAGCCGGTGCTCGAGCGGGCCCGCGCGGCCGCCGAGGGGCCGTTTACGGCCTGGCTCGAGGCTCGAGGCGCGGCGGTGCGCGACGCCGGTGGCTTCGAGGCCTGGCGGCCGCTGGTGCCCTCGGCGGTCGAGTCGACCGACGGCACGCGGTTCGTCGTGGAGCCCGACGCGATCATCGGCACGATCGGCCCCGATCCCCGTCAGGACGACTACCTTGTGACCGCGCCGCCCGGGGTCGAGCGGGTGACGGGCCTGCGGCTCGAGGTCTTCCCGCACGAGTCCCACACCGGCGGCCGGTATGCGCGAGGCGAGTCGGGCTTCTTCACGCTCACGGACCTCAAGCTGCGGGCCGTGCGGCCCGGCACCGCCCAGAGCCGCGAGATCGCGATCGCGCAGGCCATCGCCGACCACTCCGACGAGCCCAAGCGGCACGGCGGCTACGGCGACATCCGGCACGTGCTCGACGACGACCCGCGCAACGGCTGGAGTATCCGCGACGCCGCCGCCGCGCCGCGGCATGTCGCGGTCTTCGCGCTGGCCGAGGCGTTCGTGCCCGATCGCGACGAGGAACTCGTCGTCGAGCTGCGGCACCGCTCGACCCTTGGCGACGCCAACATCGGCCGGTTTCGGCTGTCGGTCACCGATCAGCCCGGGCCGGCCGTCCGGAATCCGGGGCCCGCGCCGCTCGAGGAGCTCGCCGCGCTCGTCCTCCGGCCGGACGGCCCCGGAGCGATTCCCGCGCCGCTCCGGCAGCGGCTCCGCGAGCAGTTCCTCGTCGACCATGCGGGCTATCAGGCGGCGAAGCGGGCGCTTGATCGTGCCAGCCGCCAGCTCTCCGAGGCCCGCGCGGCGGGGAAAGTCGACGTCATGGTGCTCGGCGAGCGGGAGACGCCGCGGACCACGCACGTGCTCCTCCGCGGCGTCTGGGACGCGAAGGGCGACGTCGTCGAACGGGGCACCCCGGCGGTGCTCGGGCCGCTCTCCACGATGCTGCCGGGCAGGCCCGCCACACGTCTCGATTTCGCGCAGTGGCTCGTCGCGCCGCACAACCCGCTGACGGCGCGGGTGATCGTCAATCATGTCTGGCAGCTCTTCTTCGGCGCCGGGCTCGTCCGCACCGTGGAAGACTTCGGGCTGCAGGGGGAGCGGCCCACCCACCCCGAGCTGCTCGACTGGCTGGCGGTCGACTTCCGGACGCACGGCTGGGATCTCAAGCGGCTGTGCCGACAGATCGTGACCAGCCGTACGTATCGCCAGCGATCCGACATGCCCGCCGAGCTCCTTGCGCGGGATCCGGAGAACCGCCTCTTGGCCCGCGGTGCCCGCCACCGCCTCCCGAGCTGGATGCTTCGCGACCAGGCCCTCGTGGCCGCCGGCCTGCTCAATCCCGCCGTGGGCGGCCCGCCCGTGAAGCCCTGGCAGCCGCCGGGCGTGTGGGAGGAGCTGTTCATGGGCCGCTTCACCTACGAGCCGAGCGAAGGGCCGGCGCAGCACCGGCGGACGCTCTACGCCTACTGGCGGCGGGCGATCGCCCCGACCTTCCTCTTCGACTCGGCCCAGCGCCGCTCCTGCGAGGTCCGCCTGCCGCGGACCAACACGCCGCTTCAGGCGCTGACGCTCCTGAACGACGCGATCTACCTCGAGGCGGCCCGCGCGCTCGCCGAACGCGCCCGCGACACCGAGGCGCTGTTTCGGGCGGTGCTCCTACGGCCGCCGACGGCCGCCGAGCGGCAGGTGCTCGACCGCGAACGAGCGCGTGCCGCGGCGCACTACACGGCCCATCCCGCCGACGCGGCCGCGCTGCTCGAGGCCGCCGATCCGGGGCGGCTCTTCGCAGCGCCCGACAGCGACGGCGAGCGGGCCGCACGGGCCGCGGCCACGGTCGTTGCCAGTCTCATCCTCAACCTCGACGAGGCGGTCACCCATGAATGACACGCATTCGGAACATGACGATCGGCGGCTCGCGGTCACGCGGCGGCACTTTCTGGCCCAGGGGCCGGGCCTGTCGGTCGGGGCGGTCGGGCTCGCGCAGCTGCTTTCAAGCTCGGTGGGGGCCGCCGACGCCCCCGGTGGCCCGCCTGGCCTGCCCCACTTCGCGCCACGGGCGAAGCGGGTGATCTTCCTCACGCAATCGGGCGGCCCGTCGCAGCTCGAACTCTTCGACGAGAAGCCGGGGCTCGCCCGCTGGGCCGGCGCGGAGCTGCCCGACTCGGTTCGGCAGGGGCAGCGGCTGACGACGATGACGGCCAATCAGAAGCAGCTCGTCATGCCGGCGAAGGTGCGATTCACGCGGTGCGCGAAGAGCGGGGCGACCGTGGGCGAATGGCTGCCGCACTTGGCCCGAGTCGCCGACAAGTGCTGCTTCATCAGGAGCATGCACACCGACCAGATCAACCACGCTCCGGCGATGACGCAGTTTCTCACCGGCAACCAGCTTCCCGGCCGGCCGACGATGGGCGCCTGGGTGAGCTACGGTCTGGGCAGCGAAAACCGGGACCTGCCCGACTTCCTCGTCATGATCTCGAAGATGCAGCGGCCGAGCGACCAGCCGCTCTACGACCACTACTGGGGTTCCGGCTTCCTGCCCTCCCGCTACCAGGGCGTGAAGCTGCGCAGCGCCCGTGATCCCGTGCTCGATCTCCGCGATCCCGAGGGCCTGCCCAGGGAGCTGCGGCGCGGCATGCTCGACGGCCTCGCCGAGCTCAATACGCAGCGGCACGAGTCCGTGGGCGACCCGGAGATCATGACGCGGATCCGCCAATACGAGATGGCCTATCGGATGCAGGCGAGCGTTCCCGACCTGATCGACCTGTCGGACGAGACCGAGGAGACCTTCGCGCTCTACGGTCCCGATGCCCGCCGTCCCGGCAGCTATGCCGCCAACTGCATCCTCGCCCGACGGATGGCCGAGCGCGGCGTGCGGTTCATCCAGCTCTTTCATCCCGACTGGGACCATCACAGCCGGCTGACGAGCTGGTGCACCGCCCGCTGCCGTGACACCGACCAGCCGACGGCGGCCTTGCTCGTCGATCTCGAACGCCGCGGGCTCCTCGACGACACGCTCGTGATCTGGGGGGGCGAGTTCGGCCGCGGCGTGGCCGGCCAGGGCGACTGGAAGTCGGCGGAGGCCGGTCGCGACCATCATCCGCGATGTTTCACGATGTGGCTCGCCGGCGGCGGCGCGAAGCCCGGCATGACGTTCGGCAGCACCGACGACTTCAGCTACAACGTGGCGGAGAACGGCGTGCACGTCCGCGACCTGCATGCCACGGTGCTGCATTTGCTCGGCATCGACCACGAGCGGCTGACCTACCGCTTCTCGGGGCTCGACTTCCGGCTCACCGGCGTCGAGCCCGCCCGGGTCGTCCGCGAGATCGTGGCCTGACGTCCCCTGCCACAACGGCCCGAGGCTCCGCGACTCCCTACGGCTCAGCGGATCCGTTGCTCCGGCAGCGTCGCCTTGATTCCTTCGTCGAGCGGCATCCGGTCCTTGCCCGGGCCGAGCCCATGCTTCTCGAGCAGGGCGGTGAGCTGGCCGTCGAGCTCGGCCCTGGTGGCCGCCCGGGCCGGGTCGGCCGCCAGGTTCCTTGTCTCCGCCGGGTCGGCCCGGAGGTCGTAGAGCTCGGGCAGATGCCGGTCAGGGCCGCCGTCGCCGTGCGGATAGCGGATGAACTTGAACCGGTCGGTGCGGATGCCGCGGATATTCG
This sequence comes from Planctomycetota bacterium, assembly GCA_046046235.1. Classification (GTDB taxonomy): domain Bacteria; phylum Planctomycetota; class Planctomycetia; order Pirellulales; family UBA1268; genus CAMCQY01. The sequence goes on from JBJOKF010000190.1 coordinate 8,126, forward strand.
GTGTGTAGGGGAACTGCTTTTCGTAGTCGTACTCATAGAGCCATTCCGTCCGCCAGCCGGGGTCGCCCGAGGCGCAGAGCTGCTTCCAGGAGCGGCCTTCGATGGCCGTGAGCGGCGGCGCCCCGCAGAGGTCGAGCAGGCTCGGGGCAACGTCCTCGGTGAGCACCTGCTGCTCGATCACCTTCCCGGCCGGCAGCCCCGGCCCCTTGGCGACGATCGGGATGCGGATGCTCGGCTCGTGCATCGTCCGCTTGTCGACCATGCCGTGCTCCCCTTCGAGCAGGCCGTTGTCTCCCATGAAGACGATGATCGTGTTCGCAAGTTCGCCGCGCTTCTCGAGCAGCGTCACGAGCCGGCCCACGCTGTCGTCGACACTCAGCACCGTGCCCCAGTAGGCGTGAACCATGTTCTCGAAGTCCCGGACGCCCTCGGGCCGCGTGTCGGGAAACTGCTTCCGCCAGTCGAAGAGCGGGCCGTAGATGCCGTGCCACGTGGGGAGCCGCTGGCGGATCCAGTCGGGCTTGTCGTCGAGCCGGAAGGCCGTGGCCGGGTAGGGCACCCGCACCGCGTCGAAGGCGTGGGCGTGCCTCTCCTCCGGGAAGTAGAAGGAGTGGGGCGCCTTGTGACCGATGCAGAGGGCCCAGGGCGTGCCGGCCCGCCGCCGGTCGAGCCAGTCGGCTGCGTAGTCGGTGACGACGTGCGTGTAGTAGCCCCGCGGCGTCTCCCGGCGCTCGCCGTTGACGTTCCACTCGGTGTCGAAATATTTGCCCTGGCCGGTGTGGCTCACGAACCAGTCGAAGCCGGGCCGGGGGCCGTCGTTGCCCTCGCCCATGTGCCACTTGCCGACGTAGGCCGTGGCGTAGCCCTGGTCGCGGAGTCGGCCGGGCCAGTGGGGCAGGTCGGCGGGCAGTTCGGTGAAGTTGTCGCGGACGCCGTGGGCATGGGCGTAGAGCCCGGTGAGGATGCTCGCCCGGCTCGGCGAGCAGAGCGACGTGGTGCAGAAGGCGTTCGCGAACCGCACGCCCCCGGCGGCGAGGCGGTCGATGTGCGGCGTCTTGACGTGCTTCGAGCCGTAGCAGCCGACGGCGTCGGGCCGGAGGTCGTCGCAGAGGATGAAGAGGACGTTGGGCCGGGGTGCCGGCGGGGCCGCCGCGAGTGCCGAGCCGCAGAGGACGACCAGGTGGGCGACCATGACGGCGAAGCGATGGGAGCTGTTCATGCGGGAAACTCTATCCCATCGGGGCTATCATCTCCACTCGCCCGGCCGCGTCCGGTGCACCCATGCCGCAGACTCATCACGGAACGGTTCCATGCGCATGCGCGCCTGCCTCACGTTGTTGATCACGATCGCGGTCGCCTGGCCCGGACCCGGCACCATCGCCGGGCCGGTCGTGCCCGGATTCGAGCGATTCGGCCGTGGAGCGGCCGAACCTGCGGCGACCGTCGAGAGCGGCCTGCTGCTGCTCGGTGAACTCGGTTGCGTGAACTGCCATGCTGCGGAGCCAGAGGTCGCGGCGCAGCTCTTGCCCAAGCGGGGCCCCGTGCTCGACCAGGTCGGCCAGCGGCTCGCGCCCGAATGGCTGGTCGCGTATCTCGCGGCGCCGCACGCCGAGAGGCCGGGCACCACGATGCCCGATCTGCTCGCCGGCCTGCCCGCCGACGAGCGGGCCCGGACCGTCACGGCGCTGACGCACTTTCTGGCGGCGACAGGCGCCTTCGACGAAAGCCCGTCTCCCGAGCTGGCGCGGGGGAACGCCCGTGAGGGAGCGGCGATCTTCGATCGTGTCGGCTGCGCCGTCTGCCACGGCTCCAAAACCGGCCAGGAGCCGTCGCTTGCGGACCAGGTGCCACTCGTCGGCCTCGACAAGAAATGGTCGCCACGCGGCCTCGACGCATTTCTCGCCGATCCGCTGCAGGTGCGGCCGTCGAGCCGCATGCCGGCGGTGCCGCTCACGGACGACGAGCGGCGGCACGTCGTCGCAGCCTTGCTCGGGCAACTGCCGCCGCCCCGCGACGAGCACCGCTCCACGGTCGCCTTCATCGGCCGCGTTTGGTTGGTGAACGTGAAGTCGCTACCGGCGTTCGAGCAGCTCGGGCCCCCCGCGAAGAGCGGACCGGTCACCGGCTTCGACATCGTGCAGTTCGCGGGACGGCCCGACGGCATCGTCGTGCAGCTCGACGGCTTCCTCCACGCGCCCGAGGCGGGCACCTACCGGTTTCATCTGTCGAGCGACGACGGAAGCCGGCTGTTCGTCGCCGGCCGCGAGGTCGTCGAGAACGACGGAATCCACCCCGACACCGAGCGGCACGGCGAGATCGTTCTGGAGGCCGGCGTCCACCCGATCCGCATCGACTACTTCGAGGCGGCGGGCGGGGAGGCGCTTCATCTCGACGTCGTGCCGCCGCGACGGCCGCGGCGGTCGGCGCTCGAGTACGTCACGCCATCCGCCGCCGATAGGCCGCTCGCCTCGCTCGAGCCCGTGCCGGCCGGGGCCTTCGCCATCGATCCGGCGCTCGTGGAGGAGGGGCGTGTGGCGTTTGGCCGCGTGGGCTGCGCCCACTGCCACGACGTCGCCGGCGCCGGCGGCACGAAGATCGCGCCGGTCGTCGCGCCCAAGCCGCTGCGGGCTCTCGTGGCGCTCGATGCCGGCTGCCTGACGGCGGGATCGCCGCGGCCGGGAGTGCCGCACCATGGGCTCGACGACGCCCAGCGGGCGGCGGTCAAGGCCGCGATCCTCTGGCTGGCTGGGCAGGCGGCCGTCGCCGCCCCGCCTGCCGAGCGGGCCGTCGGCCGCGCGTTTCTCGCGCTGAACTGCTATGCCTGCCATGAGCGCGACGGCCGCGGCGGGATCATTCCGGCGGTCGCCACGACCGACGAAGACGGCGAGCCCGTGCTCAAAGACGCGGTCCGTGATCGGTTCTTCACGAGCGCCGTGCAGGAACTCGGCGACGAGGGCCGCCTCCCGCCCTCGCTCACGCACGTCGGCGACAAGCTGAACCCGGCGTTTCTGCAGGAAGTCCTCCGCCAGGGAGGCCGGGATCGCGGCGCCTACATGCACACGCGGATGCCGCGCTGGCATTCCACCGTGGTCGAGCCGCTCGCGCTCCGGCTGGCCGAGGATCGCCGGACATCGCCGCCGGTGCCGGAGCTGGCCGGCCATACGCCGACCGAAGTCGACGAGCAGGCGCGGCACCTGGTCGGCTCGAAGGCGCTCGGTTGCATCAAGTGCCATTCGTTCGCCGGCGACAAGGGGCAGAGCCTCGGTGTGATCGACATGACGCGGATGCCGGTGCGGTTGCGGCACGAATGGTTTCTCGCGTATGTGGCCAACCCGCAACAGTTCCGGCCCGGCACCCGCATGCCCGCCAGCTGGCCGGAGGGCAAGACCTTCTATCCCGACATCCTCGACGGCACGGCCGCCGGCCAGATCGAGGCCATCTGGCGGTATCTCGCCGGCTCGAAGCCGCGGCCGCCGATCGGGGCGAGTGCCCACCCGATCGAACTCGTGCCGTCCGACCGCCCCGTCGTCTATCGCAACTTCATCGAGGGGGCGGGCCCCCGCGCGATCGGCGTGGGCTATCCCGAAAAGATCAACGTGGCCTGGGATGCCGAGCAGATGCGGCTCGCGCTCGTGTGGAGAGGGGCGTTCATCGACGCCGGCCGGCATTGGACGGGTCGGGGGCAGGGATTTCAGCCGCCGCTCGGGGACGCCGTGTTTTCGCCCGACGCCGCTGCGGCGATCGCCCTGCTCGAGAGCGCGGAGTCGCCCTGGCCGGCGGCGGACCGCGGGCAGCCTGCCACCGGGCGGCGGGGAGACGTGCGGTTTCGCGGGTATACGCTCGACGCGGCCGGCCGGCCCACGTTCACCTGGTCGAGTGGCGAGACGCGGATCAGCGAGACGATCGAGCCGGTCGTCGACGGCGGAAGGACGGTCGTCCGCCGCATGATCCGGCTGACGGGCCGGCCGGCGGCGGGCGAGGCATGGTTTCGCGCCGCGGTCGCGACGAAGGTCGAAGAGGCTCCCGATGGCTGGCTGCGGATGGACGATGCCTGGCGGGGGCGGGTGAGCGGCGCCGGCGTCGGCCCGATGGCACGACGGGCCGGCGACGGCAAGACGGAGATCCGCTATCCGATCGTATGGGGAGCCGGCGACGTCGCCGAGTTCGTGGAGGAACTGTCGTGGTGAAATCAGTGGTCTCGCTCCGATCGATGGTCGTGGCGGCCTGCCTCGCGTGCGTGTGGTCCGCCGTGGCTTCAGCCGCCGAGCCGGCCGCGAAGCCGCAGGAGCAGGATTTCTATGGGGTCGATGCCGTCGAGATCCCGCCCGACGCCTTTCTCGAGGTGGGGGCGCTCGAGTGGCTTCCCGACGGCCGCCTCGCCGTCGCCAGCCGGCGCGGCGAGATCTGGATCGTGAGCGACCCCGCCTCGGGGAAACCACGGTGGCAGCGGTTCGCCCACGGCCTGCACGAGGTGCTCGGGCTCGCCTGGCGGGAGGGCTGGCTCTACGTGACACAGCGGCCGGAGGTGAGCCGCCTGCGCGACACCACCGGCGACGGTGTCGCCGACGATCATGAGACCGTGTGCGCCGACTGGGGCGTGACGGGTGACTACCACGAGTATGCGTTCGGCTCGAAGTTCGACCGCGAGGGCAACCTCTGGATCGTGCTCTGCCTGACCGGCAGCTTCGACAGCAAGGCGCCCTTTCGTGGCTGGGCCGTCCGCATCACGCCCGACGGCCGCATGATCCCCACGACCTCGGGCGTGCGTTCACCAGGCGGCATCGGCTTCGATTGCGCCGGGAACGTGCTCTACACCGACAACCAGGGGCCATGGAACGGCGCCTGTTCGCTCAAGCACCTCGTCCCCGGCGATTTCGTCGGCCACCCCGGCGGTTTCCAGTGGTATGAACTCGCGCCCGACCTCGAGAAGCCCGAGGAGCCGAAGAGCGGCAGCCGCTGGGCCACCGAGGTGCGGCGGATTCCGCGGCTGCGGCCCCCCGCCGTGGTGTTTCCCTACGACACGATGGGCAAGAGCGCCGGCGGCGTGGCCTGCGATGCGACCGGCGGGAAGTTCGGCCCGTTCGCGGGGCAGGTGTTCGTGAGCGACCAGTCGCATTCGATCGTCATGCGGTGCTTTCTCGAGACGATCGACGGCGTGATGCAGGGCTGCTGCTTCCGGTTTCGCGACGGCTTCAGGAGCGGATCGCTGGCGCTGCAGTTCGCTCCCGATGGGTCGCTCTACGTCGGCGGCACGAATCGCGGCTGGGGCTCGCGCGGGGCGGGCGACTTCGCGCTCGAGCGGGTGACGTGGACCGGCAAGACGCCGTTCGAGATCCTCGCCATGCGGGCCGTGGCGGGCGGCTTCGAGCTCGAGTTCACCGAGCCGGTCGATCCGAAGACCGCAGCCGACCCGGCAAACTATGCGGCGAAGGGTTTCACCTATATTTACCAGTCGAGTTACGGCAGCCCCGTCGTCGACGAGGAGCCGTGCCCCGTCGAGAAGGCGGAGCCGACCGCGGACGGCCGGCGTGTGCGGCTTGCGCTCGGCAACCTCCGCGAGGGCGTGATCCACGAGATCAACGCACCGGGCGTCCGCAGCGCGGGCGGGTTGCCGCTCCTGCACGACACCGGCTGGTACACGCTGAACAGGCTGCCGAAATGACGGTCCGGGCGTGAGCCCGGCTCAGCCGCGGTGGCCCTCGGGCCTGGCGAAGACGAGCCGGCCGGCGGAGGTCTGGAGCGTGCTCGTGACGCTCGCGTGGATCGTGCGGCCGATTTGGTCGCGGGCGCTCTCCACGACCACCATCGTGCCGTCCTCGAGGTAGCCGACGGCCTGGCCGGGCTCCTCGCCGGGCTTCACCAGCCGCACGTCGAGCGCGTCGCCCGGCACGAAGACGGGCTTGAGGGCCAGCGCCAGGTCGTGGACGTTGATCGCCTGCACGCTCCGCACGCCGGCGATCTTCATGAGGTTGGCGTCGGCGGTGAGCACGCGGCCGCCGAGCTCCGCCGCCATGCCGACGACCCGCGACTCGGAAGAGGCGTCGGCATCGTCATCGCCCTGCGGCGTGGCGACCTCGAGCTCGATCGCCTTGCCCGACCGCAGCCGGGCGAGCACGTCGAGGCCGCGTCGGCCGCGGATCCGCCGGAACTTGTCGGTCGACTCGGCCGCTTCCTGCAGTTCGTCGACCACGAACGAGGGCACGACGAAGCGGCTCTGGAAGAGCCCCGATTCGGCGAGGTCTGCCACGCGACCGTCGATGATCGCGCTCGAGTCGAGGACGTTGGGACGCAGCCCCTTCACGTCGCGGGCGAACTCGACGTAGGGAATCAGGAATCGGAAGTCGTTGCGGGTCTGCAGGAGCAGGCTCGTGCAGACGTAGCAGAGGATCATGCCGAGGATCGACGGCAGCCAGCCGAGCAGTGGAGTCGCCGGCACGGCGGCGAGGAGCGGCGTGAGGGCGAGGATCGCGACGTAGGTGAGAAACACGCCGATGAGCAGGCCGAAGTAGATCGACGTGATGACCGACAGGTCCTTGCGGCGGAGTGCCAGGTCCACGCCGATCACCGCCAGCGGCAGGATCGTCATCCCCGTCAGCACGGTCCCCGGCAGCCAGGCCCCCGCCTGCCGCATCGGCGCCGAGTTGAACATGAGGACGGCGATCCCGATCGAGACCATCAGGAAGATCGCTCGCAGGATGACCAGCGCCATGGTGTTCAACCGTTGCGGGAGGTGACGGACGGGGGGCAGGTGTCAGGATGCGAAGGGGCAAATATGTCCGACTTTGCAGATCCTACCATACGGCCCCCCACCAAGAGCGAGGCGGCTCCGAAGCCCGTCAGCCACCGAGCCGCCGATCGTGATCGAGGTCGAGGTAGCGGTCGGTCATGCCGGCGATATAGTCGGCGACGCTACGGCGAATGCCGCAGCTCTCCGCCCGGCCGCAAAACGCCGGGGGCATCTCTGCGGGGCGGAGGCAGTACCAGTCGAAGAGCCGCGTGAGCTTTCGCTGGGCCGGGATGCGGACGGCGAGGACGCTCTCGCTGCGGTACACGCGGTGAAACAGAAACTGCTCGAGCTGCCGCTTGGCCGCGGCGACCGCCGGCGCGTGGGCCACGATCTTCGTGCCCGGCAGGCCACCGGTCGCGGTGGCAACCTCGCGGACCTGTGTCACCGACATGATGCCGAGCTTTTCGATCGCCTCCCGGCTGCGGGCGATCAGTTCCGCCACTTCGAACTCCACCACCTCGTGCAGCGCGGCCCGGCGCAGTTCGGTGCCGGTGACGGGGCCGTAGCGGTCCCGGGCCCGTGCCGCCGCCTCGGCGACGAGCGGAATCTCCAGGAGCTCGTCGAGGGTGACGAGGCCCAGCGCGACGGCGTCGTCGGCATCGTGCGTGTCGTAGGCGATCGAGTCGGCTGCGTCGACGACCTGCGTCTCCAGGAGCGGCGGCGGGCCCGAGCCGTCCTTCTTGCGGGTCGTCTGGGCGTCGAGCACCTCGCGGGTGAGGTTCAATCCCGGAAAGTTCGGATAGCGGATCTCGAGCAGCTCGACGATGCGCAGTGCCTGGGCGTTGTGGTTGAAGCCGCCGTCGTCGGCAAGCAGTTCGCGGAGCGTGTCCTCGCCGGCGTGGCCGAGCGGGGGATGACCGATGTCGTGGGCCAAGGCCAGGGTCTCGACCAGATCCTCGTTGAGCGCGAGCGCCCGCGCGAGCGTGCGGGCGATGCTCGTCACCTCGAGCGTGTGCGTGAGCCGGCTGCGGTGGTAGTCGCCCTGGTAGCCGGTGAAGACCTGTGTCTTGTGGGCGAGCCGGCGGAAGGCGGCGGAATGGACGATGCGGTCGCGGTCGCGCTGGTAAGGGCTGCGGAAGGGGTGCGGCGGCTCGTCGTGCACCCGTCCGGCCGAGTCGGCCGCGTGCATCGCCCAGGGGGCCAAGAGCAGGGCCTCGCGGCGACGCCAGTCGGGGGCGATCGGCTCGACGCCGGCGGGCGGAACGGTCATGACGCCTCCCCCCGTGGCGCCGTCGGTGGCTCCGCGGCCGCCTCGAGCAGCTGCTCCCGCAACGCCTCGAGCGACTGCGGCAGCACCCGAACACCCGCCACCGTGGGCATGAAGTTGACGTCGCCGGGCCAGCGGGGGACGACGTGCCAGTGGAGATGGCCCGGGAGGCCCGCGCCGGCCACCGCGCCCAGGTTGAGACCGATGTTGAAGCCGTGGGCGTGCATCGATCGTTCCATGACGCCCGTCCAGCGGATGATGCACCGCTGGAGGTCGAGCAACTCCTCGGCCGACAGTGTCCCGAGTGCCGCGCGGTGGTCGAGCGGGGCGACGAGCAGATGCCCGTTGGAATAGGGGAAGCGGTTGGTGACCACGATGCTCGACGCCGTCCGCTCGATCACGCCGAGATCGCCGTCGTGCCCGGGGCCGGCCGCCGCCGCCCGGCAGAGGAAGCAGTCGGGGGCCGCGCCCGGCCGCCACTCCGCGGGCGCGACGGGGCGTGGGGGCGAACCCTTGTCGGTGCCCTGCACGTAGCCCAGTCGCCAGGGCGCCCACAGCGTCTCGATGCTCGTGCTTCGCGGCGGCATGCTGTCATCACTCATGCTGGCATGGTACCCGACGGCCCGGTTTCCCGTGCGGGCGAAGGGGGCGGCTTCGTTACACTTGCCCCCGAGGCTGCGAGCGGTTTTCGTAGCTGAAGCGGCCGGGCCCCGGCCGCACGGCCCGTCGCCCCCGAGGCTCGCAGCGTGGAATTCAAGATCTCGCTCGATGTGTTCGCCGGGCCGATGGACCTGCTGCTGTACCTCGTGAAGCGTCACGAGGTGGACATCACGCAGGTGCCGATCGCGAAGATCGCGGAGGAGTTCGTGGCCTACCTCGAGGTGCTCGAGGACCTCGCCATCGACCAGGTCGGCGAGTTCGTCGACCTCGCCAGCCTGCTGCTCGAGATCAAGGCCCGGGAACTGGTGCCGCGACCGGAGGAGACGGAGGAGGCTGTCGAGCCGGCCCGCGAGGAACTGGTCGCGCGGCTGCTGGAATACAAACAGTATCGCGACGCCGCCGTCCTGCTCGAGGATCGGGCGCGGGATTGGGAGCTGCGGTTCGCCCGCGTGGCCGCCGAGCCGACCGCACCGCGCAGCGGGCCGGCGGAGGTGACGATCGCCGACGTGCACGTCTGGGATCTGGTCGGGGCCATGGCCCGCGTGATGCGGAAGCAGGAGAAACGGAAGCCGCGGCAGATCGTCCGCGACGACACCCCGATCGACACGCACATCGCCCGGATCGAGGCGGAGCTCAGCGACCGCGGGCGGGTCGCTTTCTCCGAGCTCTTCGACCCGGAGATGCCGCGAACGCGGATCGTGGGTATCTTCCTGGCGGTGCTGGAGCTCGTCCGCCGCCGTCGGCTCTGCGTCCGGCAGGATCGGATCTTCGACGAGATCTGGCTCGAGCTGCCCTCCGTGTCGCACGGGGCTCCGGTCGCCGCCACGGGCGAGAAGGCGGCCCAGGACATCCCGCCCCGAGAGACCGCATGATCGACAACGCGCCGGTTCGCAGCTTCGTCCACAAAGGACTCACCGTCGAGGGCTATTCCCGCGCCGCCGTGCAGAGCTACTGGCGGGTGCCGGAGCTGAAGCTCGGCTTCGACCTGGGCGGCCAGCCGTGGAGCTTCATGGCCACGAGCACCTGGTTCCTTTCCCACACGCACCTCGACCACATCGCGGCCCTGCCCGTCTACGTCGCCCGGCGGCGGATGATGAAGATGGAGCCGCCCACCATCTACCTGCCGGAGATCGCGATCGAGCCGGTGGAGAAGCTGCTCAAGGCGGTCTCGCGGCTCGACCGGGGCAGGCTGCCCTGCACGCTCTTGCCGGCGCGGCCCGGCGACGAGATCGAGCTGTCGCGGGAGCACGTCGTCACCGTGTCGAGCACCACCCACACGCTGCCGAGCGTCGGCTACGTCGTCTGGGAGCGGCGGCGCAAGCTCAAGCACGAGTACCACGGCCTGCCCGGGGAGAAGATCCGCGACCTGCGGCTGTCAGGCGTCGACGTCACGCACGAGGTGCGGACGCCGCTGGTGGCCTATCTCGGCGACAGTTCGCCGGAGGGGCTGGATCGCTGCCCGGCGATGTACGAGGCGATGATCCTGATCACGGAGCTGACCTTCGTGGCGCACAGCCACCGCAAGGAGAAGATCCACAAGTTCGGCCACATGCACCTGGACGACCTGCTGGCCCGCCGCGACCGTTTTCGCAACGAGGTGGTGATCGCCACCCACTTCTCCACGCGGTACACCGACGACCGCATCCGGCGGATCCTCGGCAAGAAGCTCCCCGACATGCTCGACGGCCGGCTGCAGGTCTGGCTGTGAGTCGGGCGGCCAGGCCAGCGGCAAGTCCGGCGGGAGGGGGACGCGGTCGGCACGGTTGGTAGGCTGGAGACATGCCTCCGCGCCACGCCTACGTCCACGTGCCCTTTTGCAGGCATCGCTGCGGCTACTGCGACTTCGCGCTCGTGGCCGGCCGCGACGATCTCGTCGACCGCTACTTCGCGGCGATCGGCCGCGAACTCGAGCGGCTCTCCCGTCCGCTCGACCTCGACACGCTCTACCTCGGCGGCGGCACGCCCTCGCACCTGGGGCCCGAGGGGATCGTCCGGCTCTTCGCGCTGCTTTCGACACAGCTGCGGCCGGTGGCTGGGGCGGAAGTGACGATCGAGGCCAACCCCAACGACGTCACCGAGGCATTGGCGGCGGCCGCGCGCGACTGCGGCGTGACGCGGGTGAGCCTCGGGGCGCAGTCGCTCGACGCCGGGACGCTCCGGGCGCTCGACCGCGACCACACGGCCGACGACGTGCGGCGGGCGGTGGAGATCCTCGCGGGCCGCGGCTTGGCGGTGAACGTCGACCTCATGACCGCCGCGCCCGGGCAGTCACTCGCGGATGTCGCCCGCGACCTCGATGCCGCCGTCGCGCTCGGCGCCATCCATCTCTCCGTCTACTGCCTGACCTGGGAAAAGGGGACGCGATTCGAATCGCTGCGACGCCGTGGGACGCTCGAGCGGGCCGACGAGGCTGTCGAGCGGGCGATGCTCGAGCTCACGATCGACCGGCTCGAGGCCGCGGGCTACGAGCACTACGAGGTCTCGAACTTCGCCTGGCCCGGTGCCCGGTGTCGCCACAACGAGGCCTACTGGGACTGTCGGCCCTGGGAGGCTTTCGGACCGGGGGCGGCCCGGTTCGACGGCCGTGAGCGGATCACCAACCACCGCAGCACGACGACCTGGATGCGACGCGTGCTCGAGGGGGCCGATGCCGTGGGCGACCGCGACACGATGACGGCGGTCGAGGCGGCGCAGGAGCGGGTGGTGGTGGGGCTCAGGCGGCGGGACGGTCTTTCTCGCGCGGCCTTCCTCGAGGCCAGCGGCCTGGTGCTCGACGCCGTCGCGGGCGCGGCGATCGCCGGCTGGGTGGCGGCCGGCCTGGCCACTGACGACGGCCGGCGGGTGCGGCTCACGCGCGAGGGGCTGCTCGTCTCGGACAGCCTCTGGGTGGAAGTCCTCCGGCCGGCGGGATAAAGCCGCACCGCGCTCCCGTCGCGAGCACTCCTGCCTTCGTGGCGACACGTTTTCAACGTGTCGAGCAGCGGGGCGGATTTCTGAAGTGGCGCGGATTCGACACGTTGCAAACGTGTCGCCACGGGAGAAGTCATTCCACGGGAGAAGTCTGCGGCAGTGCGTCAGCGGCCGAGGGTCGACAGGTAGCGGACGAGGTCGGCGAGTTCCTCACGCGAGAGCTGATCGACGAGGCCGGCGGGCATGAGCGAGGTTCCCGCCGACTCCTC
>JBJOKF010000204.1:0-3886 GCA_046046235.1 Planctomycetota bacterium
TCGACGTCGGCGCCTCCTACTCGAACTACGCCTCCGACCTCACCCGCACGTTGCCCGTCGGCGGCCGGTTCACGCCGCGGCAGCGGGCGGTCTACGAGGCGGTGCTGCGGGTGCTCGAGGCGGCGATCGCCCGGACGACCGCCGGCACACGGATCTCCGACTGGAAGCGGGCCGCGCAGCGCGACATGAACCGGGAGCTTTTGGGCCTCGGTCTGCTCACGGCGGAGCAGGTCGCCGCCGACTCGGCCGCCGAGCCCGCCTGCCGCACCTATTTCATGCACGGGCTCGGCCACTCGCTCGGCCTGGGCGTGCACGACCTCGCGCCCCCGGACGGCCCGCTCGCCCCCGGCTGGGTGATGACGGTGGAGCCGGGCATCTACATCCCCGACGAGGGGATCGGCATCCGCCTGGAGAACGACGTGCTCGTCACGGAAGCGGGGCCGGTCGACCTGTGCGCCGGCGTGCCGATCCATCCCGACGAGATCGAGTCGCTCTTGCGGCGGTAGGCGGAAGACAGCAGTCGTGCCCGATTCGACAAGTTGGAAAACGTGTCGCCACGAGAGAGCAGAAGGTGCGGGGCCGCCGGATCCGCTATACTCCGGGCCTCGATCCCCCCGGAGCCCATCCCATGCGGTCTTCCATTCTCGGCTCGTTCGTTCTCGCTCTCACCCTTTCCTTGTGCCTCCCGGAGACCGCCATGGCCAACCAAGCCGAAGTCCCCCACCCGCAGCTCCCCGCCGGCGCCGGCCAGCTCGACGCCGACGCCCCCAAGGCGTTCTCGACGACGAACTCCGGGCTCAAGTATCGCGTGCTCCGCAAGGGCACCGGCGCGAACCCGAAGGCGTCGAACACGGTGAAGGTCAACTACCACGGCTGGCTCGACAACGGCTCGGTCTTCGACAGCTCCTACAAGCGGGGCGAGGCGATCGAGTTCGGCCTGAACCAGGTGATCCCCGGCTGGACCGAGGGCATGCAGCTCGTCGGCAAGGGGGGCATGATCGAGCTCGAGATCCCGAGCAACCTCGGCTACGGCCCCCGCGGCACGCCCGGCGGCCCGATCCCGCCCAACGCCACGCTCCACTTCCTGGTCGAGCTGCTCGACGTGCGTTGATTCAGCGCTGGCGGCGGCGCCACGCGCTCGGCGGCATCCCGTGACGGCGGCCGAAGGCCACCGTGAGATACTCGGTGTGCCGGAAGCCGCTCCGGTCGGCGATGGTGGCGAGCGACAGGTCCGTCTCGCGGAGCAGCTGCTCCACGCGGCGGAACCGCACCCGCTCGATCTCCTCGTGCGGCGTGTGGCCGAGCCGGCGGGCGAATCCGCGCTCGAGCACCCGCCGGGTCGTGCCGAGCGCCCGCGCGACGTCGGCCACCTTGATCCCGTCGCAGGCGTGCTCGCGGATGTGCCGCACCGCCGCGACCACGAGCGGATCGTCGATCGCGAGCACGTCCGTGCTCTGGCGGGCGGCGATCCCCAGCGGCGGCAGCAGCCACTCCATGCGGTCGAGCCGCTCCGCCCGCATGAGCCGCTCGAGGAGTTCGGCGGCGAGCCGGCCGGCGCCCGCAGCGTCGGGGATGACGCTCGACAAGGGCGGGCTCGCCAGCCCGCAGAGCAGCTCGTCGTCGTCCACGCCGAGCACCGCCACCTGGTCGGGCACCGCGATCCCCGCCCGCCGGCAGGCGTCGAGGGCCTGTCGGCCGCGGATGTCATAGCAGGCCAGGAGCGCCACCGGCTTGGGCAACGACTCGAGCCACGCCTCGATCGCCGCCTCGTCGTCCGCCGCCGCCGCCCGCCGCCGCGGCTCGGCGAAGACCGCCACCTCCCGGCCGCGGGCGGCGACCGCCGCGACGAACGCCTCCCGGCGGTTGTCGCTCCAGCGAAACCGGCCGTCGCCCAGGAAGGCGAAGTGCCGGAAGTCGCGCTCGAAGAAGTGCTCGGCGGCCAGACGGGCGATCGCGGCGTCGTCGGTCTCGACGTACGGCACGTCGGGGAGCAACCGGGCGGCGCTCGTGTCGATCACCGGGATGCCGAGCCGGCGGGTGAGCCGCGCGACCGCCGTCGCCGTGGCGGCCGACTCGATCCGCGCGATCACGCCGTCGCCCTGCCAGCGGGCCAACCGCTCGAGCGGCGGCGCGCCGCGGCCGTGCTCCGGCAGGAAGACCGTCCAGGGGTCGTGCTCCCGCACGTGCCGATGGATCCCGGCGAGGAGCCCGCGGGCATAGGCATTGGAGGCCTCGATGAGGACGGCGACACGGCGGCTCGGACGCGAGGCTGGCATGCTGATTTTTAACAGCGCCCGCGGAACGCGGCACCCAAGTCGCCGGCGGGCGACGACGGCTCTGATCGATTTGGCGGCGCCGACTTCTCTCGTGGCGACACGTTTTCAACGTGTCGAATCCGGGCCGCTTCACGACACGTTGAAAACGTGTCGCCGCCGGGGAAAAAGCAGGCGGCTCCCGGTGTGCGTCCGAGCCGGTCACGGCATCTCGGCGGTGATCGCCATCACGACCGGGGCCGTGGCGTCGTCTCCCTTCACGAGTTCCACCGCCGCGATCGGCTCGGGCCGCTGAGGCGCGATCTTCAGGGAGCGGAGCTGCCGCCCGTCGAGGTCGAAAGCGAACTCACTCTTCGGCACGTCCACCCGGCGAATGTAGTCTGCGATATGCTCGCCGTTGACGAGCTTGTGATCCTCCTTCTGGCCGTCGGCATAGACCAGCCGCACGACCATCGAGGTCGATCCGGCACCGCCCGCCGGAAACCCCCAGCCGGCGACGCCGCCGAGCACGTGGAGCGTCTTGACGGAGGAGCCCAGCGAGAGCGACACGCTCTTGGGCATCTTCTGCGGCAAGGAGCCGTTCGGGCCGCCGTGAAGCAGGACGACGTTGGGCACGCGGTCGCCCTGCGGGTCGATGAGCGAGAACGGCACTCCCTGGAACGTCTTCGGGCCCCAGTCGGAAAACACCAGCCGTTCCACTGTGGAATTCTGATTGTAAAACATCCCCTTCGTGCTCACGGCCGTCGCCGCCTTCTCCAGCGAGAGCGGCACGAACTTGCCGCGCTTCGTGAGAAACGCGAGCAGGTCGGCGAAGGCGTCGGGCTTGATCTGCTTCTCGAAGCCGACGGGCATGAGCGAGTTGGGGGACGGCTGGAAGGCGTCGATCTCGGCCCGCTGGATCGCCACCCGCTTGCCTTCGGCATCGACGATCTCGATCGCGGTCTTGCTCTCGCTGGCGAGCAGGCCCGTGACCACGCGGCCGTCGTCGGTGGAGACGGTGTAGGCGCGGTAGTTGCCCTCGACCGACCGGTTCGGGTCGAGGATGTGGATGAGCAGTTCGTGGGCCGGATGGACGGCCATCCCGGTGAGCTCGGGCCCCACCTTGCCCCCTTCGCCCGCATGCATGTGGCACTTGCCGCACTGCTCCTTGAAGACCAGCTTGCCGCGGGCGGCGTCACCGCCCGCCTTGACGACCGGCAGGATCTCGTCGATGACCTTCTGCCGGTCGGCGTTCGGGAGCCCGCCGCCGGCGGCGAGGATCTTCTTCGCCCGGTCGCGGACCTTGCGATCGGGATGGTCGGTGAGCTTCGTCCGTTCCACGATCGGGATGTCGCCCAGGTTCGCCCGCTTCTTCTCGAGACGGTCCACGAGCGCCGCCGCCCAGTCGCGATTGGCGAGGATCGTGCGCACCGCCGCCTCGCGCACCGGCGGCGTGAACGACGCAAGCCGGTCGAGGATCGCCGCCGGGGCTTCGGCGGCCGAGGAGCGTCCCAGCGCGCCGATCAAGCCCGCCGAGATCTCGGGGCTCGCCTTGCCGCCGACCCGCTGCATGACGAGCTCGACGATCGTGGGATCGGCCGGCCGCAGCTGCACGAGCCGCTCGGCGGCCGCGA
>JBJOKF010000218.1:0-23734 GCA_046046235.1 Planctomycetota bacterium
GCAGCTTTCACCGCAGTGAGCGCAGGGCAGGATGCCCGGAGCGAACGTCCGGCGAGAGGGCACGGGCAACCCCGGCGCACTTGTCTGCCCGGATTCGACAAGTTGAAAACTTGTCGCCACGGAGCCAGAGCCAGAGCCAGGCCCGGAGAGCGCGGGCAACGCCAGGCCGTTCCTGGCCGACCGATTCAGAGCGGCTCCGGCGCCGCGGCGGCGTTCGTGTCGATCTGCACGTCCATCTGCTGGCCGACGTAAAGCTGCGGCCGGGCCGGTCCGGACTCGGCCGCCGGGACCACGCTGTAGATCACCTGGAGCACCCGCGTGTCGACCCGCTCGTCCCCCATGCCCGTGAGCATCCGCTTGGGCTCCACGAACGGCACCACACGGACGAACGCGAGTGTGATCGGGCGGGCAGCGTCGCCACGCGGGTGGGCGATCGCCGGCGAGCCGGGGCGGAACCGGCCGATGTCGTGCTCGTCGACGCTGACCCGCACGTGCGTGGTCGACGTGTCGCCGAGCACGACCAGCGACTTGCCCGGCGGCGTGCCCACGAACTCGCCGGCGCGGACGTCGACCCGGAGGATGGTGCCCGCCCGCGGCGCGCGGACGACGAGCCGCTCGATCTCGACCTCGCTCTGGGCCACCCGCTGCCGCGCCTGCTCCACCGCGGCAGCCGCCACGGCGATCTCCTTGGCCCACGAACCCATCTTCAGCTTGCGATCCTCGGTCAGCGCCTGGTCCAGTTCCGCCTGGGCCACCGCCAGCGTGAGCCGCTTCTGCACCACTTCCTGATCGGTCACCACCTGCCGCTTGAAGAGCTCCTGCGCCCGCTCGTATTGATCCCGCTGGGCGTCCACGGCGGCCTGGGCGCGCCGCACCCGCGCCTCGCTCGGCGGCACGTCCTCGGGCCGCGGCAGCGACCGCAAACGGTCGAGTTCCTGCTCCGCCGCCACGAGCGCCGCCTGCTGCACGGCCAGATCGGCCCGCCGCCAACGATCGTCGAGCCGGAAGACGACCTGGCCGGCCCCCACCGCCTCGCCTTCCCTCACCAGCACGTCGGCGACCACGCCCGGCACCTCCGTGCTCAGGTGCACGTTCTCCGAGGCGGGCTCGACCACGCCCGACGCGGCGACGCCCCCCGAGAAGACCGACCGGGCGGGCGTGATCAGCGGTACCTGCTCGACCGGTGGCTCGTGCGTGCGGCCGACGTGCCAGAGCAGCGACGCGAACGCGAGGACGGCCAGGAGCGGAAGCAGGGTGTTGCGGATCATGGTGCGGGCTCCGGTGGGCGAAGGGCGGCGGGCGCCGGCGGGGACGACGCGTCGCCGACGAGGCGGCCGTCGGCCATTTCCAGGATCCGGTCGCCGAACTGATAGACCCGCGAATCATGCGTGACGACGATGACGGTGCGGTCGGGGCGCACGGCGACCTGTTTGAGCAGGCCCATGACGGTCTGGCCCGCCTGGGCGTCGAGGGCGGCGGTCGGCTCGTCGCAGACGAGCAGCCGCGGCTCGTGCACGAGCGCCCGCGCGATGGCCACCCGCTGCTGCTGCCCGCCGGACAGCCGCGACGGGAACGAGTGCAGCCGGTCGGCGAGCCCCACGTCCCGCAGCACGGCCGCCGCCCGCCCGAGCGCCCGCGGCCTCCGCCAGCCGAGCACCAGGAGCGGCACGGCGACGTTCTCCACCGCCGTGAGGGCCGGCAGGAGGTTGTACTGCTGGAAGACGAAGCCCACGTTGTGCGCCCGGAAGTCGACGAGCCGATCGCCGCGCAGCTGTGACTGGGGCGTGCCGAAGAGGGCGATCTCACCCGCCGTCGGCGCGAGCAGCCCCGCGATGATCGAGATGAGCGTCGTCTTGCCGCAGCCGCTCGGGCCGACGAGCAGCGTCATGGCGCCGCAGGCGATCTCCACGTCGATCCCCTGCAGCACGCGGATGCGGTTCTCCCCGGAGCCGAAGTCCTTGACCAGGCCTCGGCAGACCACGCCCGCCGCGGGCGCCGCGTCCGACCGGTCCGGTTGATCCGACCGGTCGCGCCGGTCGAACTGCTCGGGGGCGGTCACGGCGATGGGCTTCGCAAAGAGCATCTCAGCCTCGGAACACCACGGCCGGCTCCAGCAGGAGCACCTTTCGCAGGCTCAAGCCGCTGGCCAGCGTCATGATCACGAGCATCACGCCGGCGGCGCCGGCGGCGATCTGCCAGGGGATGTTGATGCCCCGCAGGTCGGGCAGGGTGCGGGTCGTCACCTCGAAGAAGGCGACGGCCATGCCGACGCCGAGCGAGTAGCCGACCAGGCCGATGACGAGCGCCTGCAGGAGCACCATGGCGGTGATCCGCCGGTTGTTCACGCCCATCGCCTTGAGCGCGCCGAAATGCCGCAGATTCTCCAGCGTGAACAGGTAGAACGTCTGGCCGGCGATCGCGGTGCCCACCACGAAGCCCAGCGCGATCGTGATGCCGAAGTTCACCGGGATGCCGGTGTTGTCGAGGTAGTAGCGGATCGTCAGCCAGAGGAACTCGCGGTAGGTCATGGCCGCCAGACCGGTCTGCGCCCGGATTCGCCGGCAGGCCTCCGCCGGCGAGACGCCGGCGGCCGGCGCCCCGACCACGAAGGAGAGTTGATTGCGCTCCCGGGCGACGAAGCCCGTTGCCTGCGAGTAGCAGGCGATGATCACCGGGAAGGTCTGGAACGGCGCCGAAGTCTCGCAGATGCCGACGACGACGGCCCGCCGGTCGTTCATCTCGATCTCGCGGCCGATGGCGAAGGGCTCGCCCGGCCAGAGCGACTCGTATCCGGCCTTGTCGATGAACACCGCCGACGGCCGGCGGAGGCTGGCGAGGTCTCCCATCAGGATCGTGCGGGGAGCGCCGACCAGGCTCTGATCGTCGATTCCCAGGAGGATCACCTGGCGGAAGAGCCCATTCGGCTTCCGGGCCCGGGCCATGCCCTTGTAGAGCCGCACGGCCCAGTCCACGCCTTCGACCCCGCGGACACGGTATACGGCGTTGTCCGACATCGGCTCGATCTCGTCGGCGTTCTGCAGGTACTCGTCGCACACCCAGATGCTCGCCTCGCGGACGTCACTGAGCGGATTGGCCGTCCGGGCGATGATGCCCACGAAGATGGAGGCCTGCTGCGTGATCAGGAGCACGCCGAAGGCCACGCCGAAGACGGCACCCAGGTACTTCACCGCGTCGCCGGTGAGCATCCGCCAGGCGATCCAGTTCATGGGTTTCGGCTCCCGATCGCCCGCGGCCCGTCGAACACGAGCGGCCGATCCTTGCCGAGGGCGGCCAGGCTGAACCGCGTGACATGATCGGCGATCTCGTCGAGTGAGAGCCGCTGGAAGCCCTCGTCGCCCATGAGCAACCGCGTGATCGGAGCATAAGTGCCGTAGAACAGCACCTGCGCCACGATGCTGAAGCCGGTGGGCCAGCCCTCGTGCTCCGACGCGGAGATGCCGGGGCAGAGTTCGTCGAGGATCTCCCGCAGTGTCGCCGCCAGCGGCTGGATGAACCGCTCGACGACGAGCCGCGTGGCCTCGGTCGGATGCACCATCTCTCGCAGCATCAGCTCCATGTGCCAGGCCGGCTTGCCCGGAGCGAGTTGGCTGGCCAGCATGCCCGCGATGAAGCCCCGCAACCGTTCCGGGGGCGACGCCTGAGGGTCGACGGCCGCGAGGGTCCGGTCGTTGCACTCCGCCTGGGCCGTCTCCAGACAGGCCGCGTAGAGCGACTGTTTGTCGCCGAAGTGGTAGTTCACGGCGGCCACGCTCGTGCTGGCATCGCGACAGATGTCGCGGATGCTGACGCCTTCGAAGCCCCGACGGGCGAACGCCGGGCCTGCCACGGCGATCAGGCGGTCTCGAATCGGCTCAGACATCGCAAATCAGGCATACAAGGTCTGAAAAACGCTGGCATCCGACAGAAACGAACGTTCGTTTCAATCGATCGTTCATACCGGCTTTTTAGGCGTGAAGCCGTTCATGGGCAAGCCCCCGGGAATCTCGCGGCCGCCGATCAGGCTCCGATCCAGACGGCGGTTTTGAAGCTCCGCAGCCAGGTCAGCTGTCGTTTGGCCAGTTGGCGGGTTCGTCGCTGCGTGACGGTAACCGCCTCGGAGACCGTCAGGCCGCCGGCAAGGACGGCGAGCGCCTCCGTGTAGCCCGCCGCCTGGGCGGCCGTGTGGCCGATGCCGCCGGGGCTGTCCACTGCCGCCCGCGTCTCCTCCACGAGCCCTGCGGCGAACATCGCCTCCACCCTGCGATCGATCCGGGAGCCGAGCAGCCTCCGCGGAACGTCAAGGATCATCATCTGCTCCGCGAAGGCCCGCGGGGGTGGCGCCGTCGACGCCCACGAGGCCGCGGCGGGACGGCCTGTCATCCGCACGATCTCGAGACCGCGGATGATCCGCCGAAGGTCATGGGGATGGATGCGGGCGGCGGCAGCCGGATCGACGGACGCCAGCCGCGCGTGAAGGATTCCAGGTCCGCCCTGTTCCGCCTCCTCCGCCAGCCGGCGGCGGAAGTCATGATCCTCCCCCACCGCGGCATCGAGCCCGTCGCGAAGCGCCCGCAGGTAGAGCGGCGTCCCGCCCACGAAGAGCACCTGGCGGCCCGCCGCCCGGGCGGCATCGACCGCCGCGGCCGCATCGGCCAGCCACCGCGCCACGCTGTACGAC
Source organism: Planctomycetota bacterium (assembly GCA_046046235.1). Classification (GTDB taxonomy): domain Bacteria; phylum Planctomycetota; class Planctomycetia; order Pirellulales; family UBA1268; genus CAMCQY01. The sequence goes on from JBJOKF010000218.1 coordinate 4,679, forward strand.
CCGCCTGGATCCACCATGTCGACAACGTGGTGGCGGACGGCCTCGCGTTCCTCGGGCGACGGCTTGGCGGTGCCGATGTCGAGGCCCCGGTAGACCGCCATGGAGTCGACGCTGACGATCTCCGCGTCGAGCTGCCGGGCCAGCCGCAGCCCCAGGGATGTCTTCCCCGACGCGGTGGGGCCGGAAAGAATCCAGCAGTCGTCCCCGAGGGCCGGCCGTCGCATCGGCTCCTCCGGGGCGGCCGGGACGGCCGGGCCATTCCCGCATGGTAGAGTTGGGGCGCCGGGAGCCGCGGCCGCGCCGGCGGAATCGTCTCGGGAACGGTCTGGAGCCATCGATGCGTCGGCTGGGAGAAACCCTGCAAAGCCTGGAAACGGTCATCGCCGCGCGGAAGGACGCGCCGGCCGACCGATCCTACACCAGCCGATTGCTCGCCGGTGGCGTGCCGGCGATCGGCGCGAAAGTGACCGAGGAAGCGGGCGAACTCGCGGCGGCGGCGGCGGCCGAGTCCGACGCCCGCGTCGTCTCCGAGGCGGCCGATCTCGTCTACCACACGCTCGTTCTGCTCGCCTGCCGCGGCCTGGGCCTGTCACAGGTCGAGGACGAACTCGCCCGCCGGTTCGGCATCTCGGGCCTCGAGGAGAAAGCCAGCCGCGGTGCCGCGGCCCCCTCCGAGCCCCCCCGCCCCCAGGGAACCGCCTCGTGAGCGACATTGACCAGCCGCTTCTGCGGATCGGCGTGCCGAGCAAGGGACGTCTCGCGGAGGTCTCCGCGCAGCTTCTCAACGACGCCGGCGTCTCGTTCCGCCGCACGGAGCGGAGCCTCTTCGCCCGCTGCAAGGGGATGCCGGTGGAGGTGGTCTTCCTCCGCACCGACGACATCCCCGTGCTGACCGCGGAGGGGGCGATCGACCTCGGGATCACGGGCGCCGACCTCGTCGCCGAAAGCGGCGCGGATCTCGTCCATCGCCTGGACCTCGGCATCGGCTCCTGCCGGCTGGCGCTCTGCGTGGCCGAAGACTCCCCTGTGACCGACCCCCGGCACCTCGCCGGCAAACGGCTGGCCACGAGCTTTCCGCGGATCACCCGTCGCTGGCTCGCCGACCGCGGGGTCGAGACCCGGCTCGTGGAGCTGTCCGGCAGCGTCGAGATCATGATCAACCTCGGCATCGCCGACGCGATCGTCGACCTCGTGGAGACCGGCAGCACGCTCGCCGCCAACCGGCTTCGCGTGCTCGACGAGATCGGCCGCTACGAGACGGTGCTCATCCAGAATCGTGAGGTCCGCGACACGGCGACGGCCGACCGGATCGTGCGGCGGCTCGAGGGGATCGTGATCGCCCGCACCTGGTCGCTGCTGGAATACAACGTTCCCCGGTCGCGGCTGGCCGAGGCGGAGAAGATCACGCCGGGCTTCAACTCGCCCACGGTCAGCGGCCTCGAGGATCCGGACTGGTGCGCGGTACGGGCGATGGTGAAGCGGGGCGAGGCCCACGCCATCATGGAGCGGCTCGAAGCCATCGGCGCCTCGGCCGTCATCGAGACCCACATCGCCAACTGCCGGCTGTAGGGCGGCTCGGCGGACGGCCCGGGGTTGCCCGCGCCCTCTCGCCGGACGTTCGCTCCGGGCATCTTACCCTGCGCTCACTGCGGTGAAAGCCGCGCGCCGCAATCCTTGCTGCGCTTGCTTTCACAAGCCCGCTCGAGGGCACGGGCAACCCCGGGCCTGCGTCAGAGGTTGCCGTGGAGGAGACGGCCGTGGCGGAGCGTCGCCGCGACGACCGCGGCCGGACCGATCGCCTCCTCGGCGGGATCGCCCGCGGCATGCGCCGGCCGGATGATCGCCAGGTCGGCCGGCCGGCCCGTCGCGATGATGCCCGCCCGCCGCTCGAAGCCCAGCGCCCACGCGGCCTCGCGTGTGGCCATCGCGATCGCCTCGGCCGGGCTTGCGAGCCCGCCGTCGACGAGCGCGCGGCACTCGGCGAGCAGTGACAGATCCGGGGCGGTCGCGCGGCTGTCGGTGCCAAGGGCCACGCGGATTCGCGCGGCCGCGAGTTCCTTCACCGGCGGCAGTCGGCCGGACAGGAACCGGGCGGTCCGCGGACAGACCACGACACAGACCCGGTCGCGATGCCGCGCCAGCCGGGCCAGGGCGAGAACGTCCTCCGGCAGGAACGTCGCGTGGATGACCGCGGCCCGATGAGCCCGCGCCAGGAGCGTGATCCAGTCCGCGAGCTGGAGAAACCGGGGCGGGCTCTCGGGCTGCCAGGCGCCGAGGTCTTCGAGCAGTTTGCGGAACGCCCCCTGCCCTCGTGACAAAAGCTCGATCTCCTCCGGGCTCTCCGCCAGATGCGTGGCCACCGGCAGGCGGCGGCGCACCGCCGCCTGCATCGCCCGCCGACCGAGCGCCGCGCCGACGGAGTACGGCGCGTGCGGTGAGACGCCTGCGCAGTCCGACCGCCGCCCGAGGGTGTCGAGATCCCGCTCCACGGCCGCCGCTGCGGGTCCAAACGCCTGGGGGCTCAGCCCGAGCGCCTCGCGGAAGATCCGCAGGCGGGGTCCGCTGGCCGACAACACGGGGGGCGTGGCCGTCGCGATCTCGCCGATGCTCGTCACGCCGCCAGCGGCCGACTCGGCGAGCCCCGCCGCGACAGCGGCCGCGAGCCGCGTAGCTCCCTGCGGCCCGGTCGGCTGCGCCCTCCTCTGCGCGACAACGCGGCCGATCCACGCCGGCAGCCCGCCGTCGGCCGCGAGCGGCTCGGCAAGATCGGAAAACTCGAGGTGCGTATGGGCGTTGACGAGCCCGGGGACAATGATCGCGTCGCCCAAGTCGACCGCGGGCTCCGCAGGCCGTCCCCGGCCGACCGCCGCGATGCGACCGCGCTCGATCCGCACCCAGCCGCCTGCCAGCGGGCGGCCGGCGATCGGCAGCACGTGCCGGGACCGGAGGGTGAGTCGCTCGACGCACGCACCGTCCCCGGCGGCGAGGCTCACGGCGCGGTCGATGCGACGGGCAGCCGCACGGAGCGGACCTGGTCACGGACCGCGTCGGCGGCCGGGGCCGGAACGTCGAGTTCGTCGTCGAACAGCTCGTAGAACACGTTTCGCCGGCGGGGAATCCAGCCGAGCTCCTTGATCGCCGACCGCATCTGCTCGAGGGTGAGATGGTGGACGGTGCCGGCTGCGCTGACGACGTTCTCCTCGATCATCAGGCTCCCCATGTCGTTGGCCCCGAAGAGGAGCGCAAGCTGACCGATCTCGCGGCCCTGCGTCACCCAGCTCGACTGGATGTTGGGCACGTTGTCGAGGTAGAGCCGCGCCACCGCCTGCGTCTTCAGATACTCGAACGGACCCGCCGGCGGGATGTCGGCCATCTCCGTGTTGTCGGGCTGGAACGACCAGCAGATGAAAGCGGTCAGCCCGCCCGTCTCGTCCTGCAACTGCCGCAGCCGCTCGAGATGCTCGACCCGCTCGGCGAGCGTCTCGATGTGCCCGAACATCATCGTCGCGGTGCTGCGGCCGCCGAGCGCGTGCCATTGCCGGTGCACTTCGAGCCAATCGTCGGTGAGCGCCTTGCCACGGGTCATGGCCTTGCGCACGCGATCGACAAGGATTTCGCCGCCGCCGCCGGGAAGCGAGCCGAGGCCGGCACGGGCCAACCGCTCGAGCACCTCGCGAAGCGACCGCTTCGAGACTTTCGTGAGGTGGTGGATCTCCGGCGGCGAGAAGCCATGCACGTTCACCTGCGGAAACCGCGACTTGATGTCCTGCAGCAGTTCCTCGTACCACTCGAGCGGCAGCGTGGGATGCATGCCGCCCTGCATGAGGATCTGATCCCCGCCGAGGGCCACCGTCTCAGCCACTTTCTCCAGGAGCACGTCGCGATCGAGCACGTAGCCCTCGGGAGACTTCGGGCCGCGGTAGAAGGCGCAGAAATCGCAGACGGCCGAGCAGATGTTGGTGTAGTTGATGTTGCGGTCGATGTTGTAGGTGCGATACGGCTCCGGATGGAGGCGTCGCGTGACCGCATCGGCCGCCCTGCCGATCGCCGCCAGTTCGCGAGATTCCAGCAGCCGAACGGCCTCCTCGGCCGACAGCCGCCGGCCGGACACCACGTCGTCCAGAATCCGGGCGACGGAGGAGGCGGCAGCCCCTTGGGATGTGGTGGTCATGGGTGTGATTGGGGAGTGCCTCGCGGCGCACGAGCGATCCTGGCGCCGCTGCGAACCATGTCGATCATACCGCGGCGGGAACGGTCACAGCCACGTCGACGCCGGCGGGGGCCAACGCGAGCGCGGCTGCGTGACGGTAGAACCGGGTGAGCGCCGCCCGCTCCCGGGCACCGAGGTCGTAATGGAGATTGTCCCGAAGGTAGCTCAGGCACTGGGGAACCGTGAGGCCGTGGGCCGCGGCCTCGGCGGCGGCGATCGCCGCCAGATTGGCCCGGCCGGCATCGCGAGCCGCCGCCAGCGCCCCCTCGAGCGGTCCGATCTCGACACCCGCCCGCGCCGCCCAGACGGCGAAGACGAACGGCAGACCTGTCCACCGGCACCACTCGTCACCGAGATCCCAGACCAGCTGAAACGACGCCCGCTGCGGCGTGATGGCCCGGTCGCCGATCAGGAGCACTGCGTCGGCGGCGGTGTCGGCGAGGCCGGCACCGATGGGGAGCGTCTCGACGCTCGGCGCGACGCCGTGCCGCTCCGCGAGCAGAATGCGGGCGAGCGCGGCGCTCGTGCGCGACCCCTCGTCCACCGCCAGACGGGCCACCCGCTCCGGCCGCGTGCGGAAGTAGAGCTTGACGCTCATCACCGGACCCCGGCAACCGATGCAGGCGTCGGACACGACCCGGTAGCCGTCGCCGCGGAAGAGTTCGATCGACGGAATGAGGGCCACGTCGAGCGTGCCAGCCGCAAGACGGTCCGCAAGTCGGCTGGGCAGGTCGTACACCACGTCGAGGCCCCGTGCGGCCAGGCCATGCACGAGCGGCTTCGTGTTGAGATACTGCACGGCGCCGATCCGCGCCGGAAGGCGGCTGGGAGCGGAGAATGTGTTTTGGACGCGATGGTACATCGTGCCTCGCCGGGCGACGCGGTCGGAAGAAAGCTCGGACTTCCGGCCGGGGTCAGCGACTTCGAGCCGACGCCGGCACCGTAGGAACCGCACCCGGGCCGCCGCGCTAACCGCTCCTCCGCGACGGCCGCTCAGGGTTCCAGCCGGCGAAACGCCCGGAGCCCCAGTTCCAGCGGCACGAAGGTGGCGACCACCCCCAGCACCGAGACCAGCAGCAGGCTCGCGGCGGTTCCCTGGGGGCCGCTGACCCAGCCGAGGAACCCGGTCGGGGGCGGGCCGCCTCCGCCGAACGCACGGGCCGCCATCGCCAGGTGCGTCGGCAGGGCCGCGATGAGCACCACCGCGATGATGAACAGCGAACTCACCACGAGGCAGAGCGTGCCTCCGAAGCCCGCCGCGATCTTCGCGGAAGACGCCTCGCGAAGATCCGGAATCCGCGCCCCGAGACCGACCGCGATGCCGGAGAGCCCCATGCAGAGCACCACGCAGCAGATCTCGTGGACCCAGATGAGCGACCGCGACACGCCCAGCATCGAGTCGCTCAGGAACAACAGGCCGCAGCAGGGCAGCACGCCGACGAAGAACGAGAAGAGGAACTTCGACCACACGATCTGGTCGCGATGGACCGGCAGCAGCCCGAGGATCCAGAACCGCCGCCCTTCCATGCTGATCATGGGGAACACGAACCGCGTGGTGAACGTGGAGAGGATCAGGCCCGCGACGGCGAGGTTCAGGAAGCTGATCATCGAGGCGTAGGCGAGGTTGTAGTTGAACGACCGCAGATTGAAGAAGTAGAGACCGAGCAGCCCGAAAAAGATGACGAACTGCGACCACTGGGAGATGTCGCGGCGGAAGAGCCGCAGGTCCTTCACGAGCAGGAGCCGCAGCGGCCGCCCCCGGCTCGATCCCGCGGAAGAGAGCAGCTCGTCGGCCCAGGACATCCGCCGCTTCCGCCGCGCCGGCACCTCGCCGACGAGCTGGCTGTAGCCGCGACGGTAACTGGCCCGCGCGAGCCACCCGGCCAACAGCTGCAAGAGCATGCCGTTCGAAACGAGCACGGCCAGAAACTTGACCGCCTCCACGAGCGCCGCCATGCGCCCCGCCGCGTCGATCCCCGACCGGGCCGCCTCGATGAGACCGCTCGACAGCCACCAGCTCGGCAGGAACCGCTGCTCCGTGACGGCCAGCCGGGCCAAAAGCCCCTCGAACCAGGCACTGGAGTCACCGGCAACGGGCCCCTTGGCGAGAAGCGACCAGCCGAGCCAGGCCGCCCCCGCGCACACCGCCGCGATGAGCAGCGACAGCGCGTGCAGCCGCAGCCGGCCCAGCCAGGCCACCGCCGCCATGCAGAGGATGCCGCCGAGCGTCGCCGGGATCACGACGAAGGCCAGCATGAACGGCAGCAGGAGCAGGTAGAAGGTCCAAGGCGCGCCACGAACCACGCCGTAGGCCACGAGCATCGGACTGCCGAGGAGCACGAAACCCCAGCTCGAGAACCACATCGCCTCGTGAAATTTGTGGGTGAACATCGTCTCCGACCGTATCGGCAGCGTCATCAGCAGCCGGGCCTCCGCCGAGCAGTACATGCTGCCGTAGAGCAGGATGCCCGTCGAGAAGACGAGCATCACCATGAGCGTCGAGAAGAACGCGTTGAACAGGAGCGAGATCACCTCCGCATGAATCGAGTCGAGGAAGCTGAAGCCCTCGAAGAAGAGCCCGTAGAGGGAGCCCCAGAACACGGCGCTCAGCAGGCAGACGAGCGCCAGCCGCAGCCGGGCTCCGGTGAGCATCGACCGGAGCGTCTGCCAGGCCAGCCGCGACCGCAGCCGCGCGAACACCCGCGCCTCCTCGTCGGCCCGGATCAGGCGGCAGTGCTCGGGCTGGATCGTGCGACCGCTCATCTCGGCCACCTCAGGACTTGGCCGCGGGCGGCTGGCGGGGCGGCTCGTCCGCGGGGGTCGTGAGCTCGAGATACAGGTTTTCGAGACTCGTCGTCTCGAGCGCCATCTGCTCACGCAGCTCCGCCACCGTGCCGAGGAAGCGGAGATCGCCGCGCACCATGATGCCCACGCGATCGGCCATCTCCTCCGCCATCGCCAGAGTGTGGGTCGACATGAAGACCGTCATCCCCTCCTGCGTCTTGGCCTTGAGCAGGTCCTTGACGATCCGCACGCTGCGGGGATCGAGCCCCACCATCGGCTCGTCCAGCACGAGCACGTCGGGATCGTGCAGCAGCGAGGCGGCGAAGACCAACCGCTGCTTCATGCCGAGCGAGTAGCTCTCGGCGAGGTCGTCGGCGAACTCGGCCAGCTCGAAGTGGCCGATCTCGCGATCGATCCGCTGCCGGGCCTCGTGCTTCGGCATGCCGAACATGTCGGCGATGAACCAGAGAAACTCGCGGCCGGAAAGCTTGTCGTAGAGCGTGGGCTCGTCGGGCACGTAGCCGGTGTGGAGGTGGGCGCTGCGGGCCTCCCGCACCAGGTCGTAGCCGCAGATCCGCACCGTGCCGCGGGAGGGCCGCAGGAGACCGACCAACATCTTGATCGTCGTCGTCTTGCCGGCACCGTTGGGCCCGAGCAGTGCGAACAGTTCGCCCCGCGGGATCGACAAGCTCAGGTCCTTGACGGCCGGCTTGGGCCCATAAGTCCGGGTGACGTGGTCGAACTCGATCACGGCGTCCCTCCCTTGTCGGGCGCGGGCACGATCGGGGCACCGATCGAATCCTCGACTTCGTCCGCGGTGAACTCGGAGCCCATGGCGGCGACCAGTTCCTCAGCGGCCGCGTCTGTGCGGCGCAGGAAAACCAGCTTGGCCCCGAGCATCAGCGACTCCTGCTTCAGCACCCGCCCGCTGCGATCGACCCACAGCCGGCACTTCGGCTCACGATGCGGTGCCGGATCGTCGCGATAATGCACGACATCGACCCGCACGAGCGCGTCGTTCCAGTACAGCATCTCCTCCCCCGCCACCCGCGCGTGCAGGATCTGGATCGGGGATTGCCCCGGCCGCAGGGGGCTGTAGACAGGCACGGTCCACTGCCGGTCCGGATACAGCCCCGGCAGCGTCGCCTGGGGCGAAAGCTCGTCGCCGATCGTGATGTGGGTCGGGAGATGCCGCGACACGGAATAGTTGACGCCATGGGCCCGCACGTCGACGTACACCTCGCCGTCCTCGATGCGGCCGTCGAGAAATACCCGGCTCGCCGTGGCGGGCAGGCTGACGGTGGAACTGAACGTCCGCAGGTTGCCCTTGGCGTCGATGGAAAGGCGGCCACGGGCGTCGAGGGCGTAAGACGCCGCCGGATCGAACGAGGTCTGCAGCAGCATCTTCGCCCAGGCGGGAAGCACCTCCGCGATGGGCAGGCGGTCGAAGTGCAACAGGCTCCGGACGTCCAGCCCCCCCTCCTCGGTGCGGCTCGACTGGCTCGACGCCCAGCCCAGCGGCTGGTCGTTCCAGAGCACCGTCCAGGCCACCGGCACCAACCGTCCTTCCGAGGCGTAGAAGGCCTGATAGCCGGGCGGCGAACCGGGCGTGAGCGACGGCAGGATTTTCGCCACGAACAGCCACCCGCTGGTGACGCACCAAAAGACCAGGACCAGGGGAATCAGCCAGGGTCGGTACAGCATGGCGAGGAAGGAGACCCCCGGGGAAGAAGGGACCTGTGCCGTAGTGGACGCCGTGGATTCGAGGCGCAAGGCCGCGTCCCACCCTGCTTCAACGCCTGTCGTCGAAGACGGTTGCTGGCTTGGTGGCTGCGGACAACCATCGACGCACGCATGATAGCACTTCGGCCTTCTTTCGAGGCCGCTGACGGAAAACACACGATTCCGGAATTGCCGCCCCTTGACCGCCCCCTTACACTCTCTCGCGGGGCAGGCATGGAGCGTACACCGCACGGCGTTCGTGCGAGCGCCGTCGGACCTGTCCCTGCGGCCCGTCACAACCGCCCTTCGAGTCGCCCTGGGGCCCATCCCATGGAACACCGACATCCAGTGCCTGAAGCCGATCGCCTCGCGACCGGCGGCTCTCACGAGTCCGCCGCCCGCGAAGTCTGCTACCACCAGTCCTGCCCGGTCTGCGGCCGCAGTCTGGTGATCCGTGTCACTCTGCTCGGCCGGCCTGTCTACTGCCAGCACTGCGGTGGACGATTCATCGCCTCGGATGCGGCGATGCCCCGCGGTCGCGAAACTGCGGCACGTCCTCAGTTGGCCGTCGTGGAAGAGTTGATCGAGCGGGCCGCCGTCATGCTGGGCCGGGGAAGCGAGTGATCGCGTCCAGGCGATCCCAGTAGTCGGGGAATGTCTTGCCCACGCAGCCCGGATCAGCGACCCGCACTTCCGGCACGCGCAGGCCGACCAACGCCAGGCTCATGGCCATGCGGTGATCGTCGTAGGTCGAGACGGTGCCGCCGTGCAGGCCCGCGCCGTCCACTCCGGCAGGAACGATCGTCAGCCCGTCGGCCCGTTCCTCCACGTTCGCCCCGAGCCGGCGGAGTTCGCAGGCGAGGTCGCCGATGCGATCGGTCTCCTTGTCGCGGATGTGGGCGACGTTGCGGATCGTGGTCGGCCCGGCGGCGAAGGCCGCCACCACCGCAAGCGTGGGCACGGTATCGCTGATGGCGTTCATGTCGATGTCGATGCCACGGATGGCGCGGCCGGCGACGGTGATCGACTCCGCCGCACCGTCCTCCCAGGTCACCTCGCAGCCCATCCGCCCGAGCGCGTCGGCGAAGCCGACGTCGCCCTGCATGCTCCGCCGCGAGAGGCCGTCCACCCGGACGCGGCCGCCCGTGATCGCCGCGGCGGCGAGGAAGTAGCTGGCAGCGGAGGCATCGGGCTCGATCGCGTACACGCGGCCACGATAGCCGGTCGCCGGAATCCGCCAACCGCCGCCCTCGACCGAGTCGCAACGGCCGCCGAAGGCCTCCATCACCCGCCGGGTCATGTCCAGGTACGGCAGCGAGACGAGCGTGCCCGCGAAATCGAGTTGCAGGCCGTCCCGCATGCATGGTCCGGCCATCGCCAGGCCGCTGGCGAACTGGCTCGACGTGCTGCCCCGCACCTGCGCCCGACCTCCCGTCAGCCCGCGGCTGCGGATCACGACCGGCGGGCAGCCGCCCGGGCTCTCGGCGATCGCATCGACGCCGAGGCTCGCGAGCGAATCGAGCAGGTCGCCGATCGGCCGCCGGCGCATCCGCGGAGTGCCGTCGAGCTTATAGGTGCCGACCCCGAGCGCGCAGACGGCCGACAGGAAGCGGATCGTGGTGCCACTGGCGGCGCAGTCGAGCGTCGCCTCGCCGGCAGGGATCCTGCCGGAGCCGCCGCCGATCGTGATCGTCCCGGCGTCCCAATCGGCGTCGAGGTGAAATCCGAGCGCCGACAGGCCGGCCACCATCACGCGGGTGTCCTGGCTGTCGAGCGCCCCGGTGAGCCGACTTTCACCCGTCGCGAGCGCCGCGCAGACGAGCGCCCGATTGGTGATGCTCTTCGAGCCGGGAGGACGAATCGAACCCCGGATCGGGTGGGGGCAGACGGCGATATCGCGGGCGTCGGTCATGAGAGGGCCGCTATGATACCGCGATGCCGCAGACCGTGAACGCCCCGCTTGACGCCTACGAGTTCGCCGCCCCGCCGCTGATCCGCTTCGGGGCCGGGGCCAGCCGCACGACCGGGGCGGTCGCGGCAGCCTGGGGCCGGCGGGCGTGGATCGTCGGGGGCGGCCGCAGCCTCGCGGCTTCGGGCGCCGGGGAGCGCGTGCTCGGCAGCCTGGCCGAGGCCGGGATCGAGCAACGGCACGTCGCGTCGAGCCGGGGCGAGCCGACCGTCGACCAGGTGGCCGCGGCTCTGGCCGCGGTGGCCGACGCGCCCCGGGAGGGCGTGGTCGTGGTGGCGATCGGGGGCGGCGCGACCATCGATCTGGCCAAGGCGATCGCCGCGCTCGCGACGAACGTGCCCGTTTCGATCGCCGCGGCCGGCGTCGGCGACGCGGGCCTCGACGCGGCGATCGTCGATCACCTCGAGGGCGTCGGCCGCGGCCTCGCGATCAGCCACTGGCCGCTGCCGGTCATCGCGATCCCCACCACCGCCGGCACCGGGGCGGAGGCGACTCGCAACGCCGTGATCGCCTGCCCGCGGCGTCGGTTCAAGAAGAGTCTCCGCAGCCCGCTGATGGTGCCGAAGGCGGCGGTCGTCGATCCCGACCTCACGGCATCCTGCGATCGGGGCACGATCGCGGCCTCCGGGCTCGACTGCATCACGCAGCTCATCGAGGCGTTCGTCTGCCGATTCGCCAAGCCGCTGCCCCGGTGCCTCGTGCTCGAGGCCCTGCCGCGGGCCTTGGCCGCGCTGCCGCGTCTGCTCGAGGAGTCGGCCGCCCCCCCGGCAGACCGCCTCGGGCCAGGGCCCGCGGCCGACCGCGCCGCCCTGAGCCATGCGGCCCTGCTCTCGGGGCTCGCACTGACCAACTCGGGACTCGGCCTGGCGCACGGCGTGGCCGCGGCGCTGGGCGCCGCCCACGGCACGCCCCACGGCGTCGCCTGCGCCACGATGCTGCCGGTGGCCCTGCGGGTCAATCGTCCGGTCGCCGCCGCCGACTTCGCCGCGCTCGAACGCGCGATCGACCCGACGGCGTCCCGCGACGACGAGGTGGCCGCCGACGCCTTCGTCGACCGCGTGGAGCGGCTCTGCCAGGCGGCGGGAGTCCCGCTCCGGCTGGCGGATCTGGGCGTCTCCGCCGGCGGTCTCGATTGGCTCGCGGAGCACTCGGGCGGCTCGAGCATGCGTGGCAACCCGGTGCAGCTCACGCCGGGGCAACTGCGGGCCGTGCTCGCCGCGCATCTCTGAGACCGCCCGTCACTCGGGCTCTGTTCCTCGCGCGAACACCGGGTCGTCGAGCAATCGCATCAGCGCCGTCGCGTCGGCCCCGCCGGCCTGCGCCCGCTCCCAGTGCTCCCGGGCCAGCGCCGCATCCGACGCCGGCTTCGCCAGGTGGTAGGCGCCGACATAGAGGTCGTTCGCCGGATTCGCGCCGTTCTCGAGGTATCGGGTCACGATCGCGAGCACGATCCCGGCCGGGATCTTGTCGCGGGGATAGGCCTTGTTCTGCCCCGCGGCGCGGATCTTCACCACTTCGTCGTCGACCTCGTTGACGATGATCCGCTGACTCTTGACATCGAACTCGTCGCCCGGAGACACGGCCGCCAGAGCCTTGTCGCGAAACCCGAGAAAGCCGCGATAGTAGGCGGCGAGCTGCTGCCAGGCCTCCACCCGCCGCCGGCCGAGCGCCGATGGCGCGCCTTTGAAAGCCGCCTCGAGCAGCGGATTGGTCTCGTCGACGGGCGCATCGCGCCGCAACGCCGCCAGCATCTCCGCGAGCCGCGCGTCCGTGGCCTCGTCCTGCAAGTCGTCGGCCATGTCGCCGGCCATGTCGCCAACCGGCGCGGGTTTCGGCGCAGGCCGCTCCTCCGCGATCGGCGGAGCGCCGACGGCGGCAGGCTCGGCGGCCGGTTCGACCGCACGCTTCATGCGCCGCCCGGACGGCGGCGGCGGATTCGGCTCTTCCCGCGGCACACTCTGCTTCCGCAGCGGCACCTCGTCGGAAGCATCGCGAGGCTCGGAGCGGCGCGGCGCCGCCTCGCGTCCGCGATCGGTCTTCGCGAGTGCCCCTGCGCCAGGACCGCGACGCCCCTGGGGACGGACAACGAACGTGTAATACCCGAGCCCACCCGCCGCCGCGGCCAGCCCGAGAACGGCCAGCGTGATGCCCACCCACGGGGTGCGCTTCCGATACACGGTGGTGCGGATCCTGATCTGCTCAGGAAATCCCGACGCCTGCGCAAACGCAGGCGGAGCCGCGACGTGGCCAGGCACGGGGGGCGGCGGCGCCGGAACACCCGGCGGCGGCGGCGGCGGCGGCGGTGCCGACCACTGCGCCGGCGGCGCGGGCATCGCGAAGCCGGAGACCGATCGCGGGGGCGACGGCGACGGAGAAGCGGCGAGCTCCGCGAGGAGCTTGTCCCGAGCTTCCTCGACCCGCTTCACGAGGGCCGTCCGCGCCATCTCGAACGGGCCCGGCGATAGGCTGCGGAGCAGGTTCAAGCGGGCGTCGGACGCCCGCACCACGGCGATCGTGTCGGTCTCCCCGGCCCCGACGCCCAGCACGCGCCGGGCGTTCCCCAGATCGACCGCGTCGATGCCCAGCCACTGCCGGCAAGGATCGAACGGAGGCTCGTTCGGCATGCGTGGACTCCCTCGAGGCCCCCCGGACATGTCCCGAGGATGGGGGAAAGGCTATCACGCCCGGCGGGCCGCGCTCAATCGCGCCGCCAGACGGTCAGCTCGGCGATCGTGTGCTGGTGCTTGCGGGCGGTCTCTCGGATCACGAACGGAATATCCTCCCGGTGCACCAGGGCGAACCGCGGCGCGAGGAGGCTGCGCAGGCCTTCGAACGTGGGCAACGGCTCGCCATGCTCCCGCCGGCCGCCGATCCACTTGGCCTTCGGCGTGTACTCCTCGAGCCACGTGTAGGGGGATGAGAGCACGAGCCAGCCGCCCGGCAGGATCCGGTCCGCGAGGCCGCCGAGGAACAGCGCAGGGTCGTACAGGCGGTCGATCAGGTTCCCGGCGAAGACAAGGTCGTAGCCCGTGTAGAGGGCCTTGAGATTGCAGGCGTCGCCCTGCATGAACGCGACCCGCTCGCCGGTGCCCGCCAGACCCAACCGCTCGAGCGAGACCGTCCGGGCAAGGGTCAGCTCGCCTTCCGTGGGAATCTCATAGAGGACATCGCCCCCCTGCTGCAGCCGGACGCCCGACTGGATGAACCGGGCGGAGAAGTCGATCGCGTCGACCTGGCCGAAGCCCCGGGCGAGTTCGAAGGCCGAGCGGCCCACGGAACAGCCGATGTCGAGGCACTTTCGTCGCCGGTCGGCTGGCACGTGCCGCAGCCCCGCCTCGACGCAGGCCCGGGGGTAGTTCGGCACGCCGAGCGCTTCCGGTCCGTAATGAAACTCGAGGTATTGCGTGACGAGCTGGTCGGTCTCGTAAAGCCTGGTCCCCTCGGTCACCGCGTCCGATCCCGGCTCCTCGATGATCGGGCGAAATCCGGCGTGCTGGAAGAAATGCCGGCGGAAGGCGTACCGGGCGCTCGCCAGCGCCTCGTTGCCGGTGGAGATCCACGAGCCGCCCTTGATGAGGTTGTGGCGGCCGTCAAAGGTCGGCACCGAAAAGTCGTCGTACAGCGGATGCACCTCGAAGCCGGTCAGCGGCATGATCGGCGTGCGTGTCCACTGCCACACGTTGCCGATCACGTCGCAGAACTCGCCCTGCGGGAAGGCGTCGACCGGCGTGCTCGTGGCGCCGTGCTCGAGGTTGATGTTGCCGGGGGCCCGTTCCCAGGCCGGCTGGTCCACCGCGAGCGCCGCCGGGATCGTCGCCCGGAGGGCATACCAGTGGGCCTCGGTCGGCAGCACGACGTTCTCGCCGGTCGTCTCGGCGAGCCACGCGCAGTAGGCCTGGGCCTCGAGGCAGTTGACCTCGACCGGCCAGTCGAGCGGCAGCGGCAGTTCCTCCAGCAGGTTCCGCTGCCGATAGCCGGCCTCGACCGTGGCGTCGGCCAACCAAAACTTCGGATGCGCGGCGCGGGTGTAGTGCACCCAGCCGCGGCCCTCTTCAGTCCACCAGGCGTCGCGAGCATAGCCACCGGCCTGCACGAACGCGAGGAACTCGCCGTTGGAGACGAGCCGGCGGGCGGCCCGGAAGGCCGGCACCTCCACCTGCTCGACGCCGTACTCGTTGTCCCAGCCGAACGTTCGGTCCTCCGCCGGCTTTCCCAGCCGCACCCGGCCGCCGGCCACCGGCAGCCATTCGGTGGCGGGCGCCGGACCGTTTCTCCCGCACGACGCCCAGAGCGAACGCTCCTCGACCGAGAGTTCAGCGCCGTGCCGCAGGCTCTCGAGCGGCATCTGCCGCATGATCACGCTCGACGTCTCGAGGTGGATCCGCTCGTGCTCGATGCCCATGAGGATGATCCACGCGGCCGAGTCCTGCCGGATCGGGAGTTCGAGCGGCATGGTCTTCAGAAACTCGTCCACGCGGACCCGCAGCGCGGCGCGGTAGTCGCGGACGGCCGCCACCGCGGGCCAGTCATAATGGGCCGTGTTCAGGTCGTCCCACGACATTTCATCGACGCCGACGGCCATCATCGCCTCGAGCCGCGGGTCGATCCGGTCGGGGATGAAGCGGCCGGCGATCAGTTTGTTGACGTAAAAGACGGCGGGGTGGGCGAAGTAGAAGATCAGCGGGTGCCGCAGCGGCTCATGACGCTCGTAGTATGCGGCGTCGTCCCGGATCAGATCGAAGAGCCGGTCGTAGAGGCTGCTGGTCTGGTGGAAGTAACGGCGGATTTCGGCCCGCTTGGCGGCCACAGGGTCGGCCGCGGCGGGGTCGGCGTCGAGCCAGACCGTCTTCGTCGGCACGAGCGGAGTCGCCAGGGAGGCGAACCGGCCGGCCTTGGCTGCGGATGCGGGTGCGATCGGATTCATGGACGCTCTTTCCTCGACAACGGACACAACTTCCGACACTCTACGCGGACTCGCCTAAAATTCACCCCTCTGGGTCCTCCAGCCGGGCCGCGGCCGCGAGACCGCCGCGAAACCGCTCCGGGATCGGCGCGGTGGCCGCCAGGAGCGAACCCACGACGGCGCCGCGGTGGCAGTTGTCGCCCCCGACGGCGGCGTTGGCGCAGACGCCCGCCGCGAAGTCGCCGGCATGCCGCCAGGCGAGGAACAGCGCCGCCGGGAACGCGTCGGCGATGTAGCAGGCCGGGCTGAGCACGCGGCCCACCACGACCTCGTCGGGATGGCGGTCCCAATCGCGGACCTTGGCCGCCGAGATCCAGGCGGGCGCCTGCTCGAGGATCGCGGTCCGCAGGTCCTCGCCCCGGCACGCGTGCACGAGGATGCGCGTGAGCACGTCGGCTGCGTCGAGCACCTCCTCGTCCTTGTGCGTCAGGCTCACGTGCTCCCGCACGACCCGCCGCAGGTCGTGGTGCCGCGGGCCGAGCGCCGCCACGAGCGCGGGCACCGGCACGAGGCCGCCGATGTGCACGTCGCGGACGCCGCAGTTGATCGGCTTGCGGCCGGCGGCGAGGTTCGTGAAGAAGTGACGATGGTACTCCTCGACGTAGGTGTCGCGGTGCCGGTCAGGGGCGAGCATGAACGCCACGTACTTCTCGAGCCACCGCTCCGGGTCGTAGTCGCGGTCGCGGCGGACGAGGTCGAAAAGTTCGAGGGCCAGTTTCTGGTTCAGCGTGTTCTCGCCCGCGGCGAGGAACTGGTGGTAGTGGACGCCCCGCTGTCCCCAGAAACGGGCCTGGCGGCCGAGGATGTCGCTCTCCGGACCGGCGGCCTCGTAGCTCGATCGCCAGAGGATGCTGTCGGGGTGCGGGTTGCGCGGGGCCAGGTAGCCGGTGATCGGGCCGTAGTCGCGGGCGAGGGCCGCGCGGTCGTAGTACCAGTGCACCGGCATCGCCACCGCATCGGCGACGAGCGACCCGAGGAACGCCCGTCGGGAAGTGTCGAGCGGCTCCGAAGCTTCGGGCATGGCGGTCGTGTCGGTCATGGCAGGATCCTCGCGAAGAAGTCACGGACCCGCGGCACGGGGCAGCGATCGAGCACGTCGCCCGGGACGCCGTGGGCCTGGATGCGGCCGTCGCCGACGAACGCCACCTCGTCGGCGACCCGGCGGGCGAATCCCATCTCGTGGGTCACGAGCACGAACTGCGTCCCCTGGGCCTTGAGTTCGCCGATCATCTCGAGCACCTCGGCGGTCATCTCCGGATCGAGCGCCGAAGTCGGCTCGTCGAGGAACAGCCGCCGGGGCCGGACGACGAGGGCCCGGAGGATCGCGATCCGCTGCTTCTGCCCGCCGGACAGCGCGGCGGGCCGCTTCCCGGCATGCGCGGCGAGGTGGAACCGGTCGAGCGGCTCGCGAACCCGCGCGACCGCTTGCTCGCGCGACAGGCCGTGCACGTGCACCAGCGGCAAGAGCAGGTTCTCCAGGGCGGTGAGATGGGGAAAGAGATTGTAGGCCTGGAAAACCGTGCCGACCGTGCGGCGATAACCGCGGAGCCGCACCTCGTCCCGGGGGAGCGGCTCGCCGTCGAAGCAGACCCGCCCCTCCACGGGCACGTCGAGGCCGGCGAGGATCCGCAGCAGCGTCGACTTCCCTCCGCCCGACGGCCCGACCAGCACCAGCGCCCCGACATCGCCGGTGGCGAGCGTCAAGCCGTCGAGCACGGTGGCGCCGTCGAACCGCTGCACGAGCCCGTCGATCTCGAGTTTCATGATCGCTCCCCGCTCACGTCGCCGGCGGCCGTTCAGGCCTCGTACCGAAACCGCCGCTCCAGCCACCGCGACAAGCTCGACAACGGCAGCGTGAGCAGGAGATAGCCCGCCGCGAGCGGGATATAGGACTCGAGCGTCGAGTAGGTGAAGGCGTTGACCTCCTGGGCGGCGAGCGTGAACTCGCTCACGGCGATCACCGACAACAGCGACGAATCCTTGACGAGCGAGACGAGCTGCCCTGCGACCGCGGGCAGGACGATTCGGACCGCCTGCGGCAGGACGACCAGGCGGAACGACTGCCAGGGCGTCAGGCCGATCGCGCGGGCCGAATCGAGCTGCGTCCGCGGGATCGCGGCCAGGCCGCCGCGGAAGATCTCCGCCATGTAGGCACCGCTGAAGAGGCTCAGGAGCGTGGCGCCCACGACGTAGCGATTCCGCAGGCCCACCGCCTCGGCCACGACGTAAAAGCCCACCAGCAACTGCACGAGGAGCGGCGTGCCGCGGATGAGTTCGACGTACACCCGGCCCACGGCCTCGGCCAGCGGCCGGCGCGAGCCCAGGAGCGCCGCCGCGACGAGCCCCACGAGCGTGCTGCCGACGAGCGCCGCGGCGGACAGCGCCACCGTCATGCCGAACCCCTGGAGGAGCTTCTGGCGATACTCCCACACGCCGGACCAGTTCCAGGAGTAGTCGACCTGCCAGAAGGCGACCGCCAGCCCGGCGGCGAACACGACGACCACGACGGCGTGTGCGAGCCAACGGGGCATGACGAACTCCTGGAGCAACGCTCGCCTTCGATCGGTGGATCAAGCGGTCCACCGCCGAATGCGGCGGCTGCGAATCTGGAGAAAACTCGGCTTTTTCGCGACCCGCCATCGTGAAAAAGTTCGTGGAGGGCTTTTTTAACGGCCAGTCAGAACAGAAACGGGATGCCTTGCTCCCGAAAGGCTGCTTTTTCCTCGGCGAGAAACTCGTCGCCGAGCCGCTCGAACCCTCCCTCCTCCCGAAACCGCTTCAAGAAGGCGTCGATCCGCTCGCGCAGCCGCGTGTCACCGGGACGCAGGCCCACGGCCCAGGCTTCCTCGCGGAAAGGGGTGAGCAGCGCGCGGGTCGTGTCGGCATGCTTGCGGTGGTTCCGCGACACCGAGAGGGCGTCGTAGATGAAGGCGTCGGCCTTGCCCTGCGCCACCTCGAGCACGGCCGCAGACTCCTTGTCGAGGACGAGCACGCGGGCGTTTTTCAGGGTGGCCGCGGCGAACTGGTGCCCGGTGGTCCCCTTCTTCACCGCGATCACGCGGCCCGGGGCGTCGAGGTCGGCGGCGGAACGTACCGGCGACGCCCGCCCGACGAGCAGGGCCAGGCCGGTCTTCAGATACGGTTCCGAGAAGGCGATCGAGCGGCTCCGCTCGGGCGTGCTCGTCATCGACGAGATGATGCAGTCGATCTTGCCGGTCTTGAGCGCCGGGATCAGGCCGTCGAAGGCGATGTTCTCGATCACCACGTCCCGGCCCAGTTCGCGACCGAGCGCCTCGGCCAGGCGGACGCTCACCCCCGTCGGCTTCCCCTGCTGGTCGGTCATCTCGAAGGGCGGGTACGACAGTTCCATCCCGACCCTCAGCGGCGGCGCGGCGGACGCGACGCCGG
>JBJOKF010000002.1:0-32148 GCA_046046235.1 Planctomycetota bacterium
GGGCAGAGGCCGTCGAGCCGCCATGTCGGGCCTGTGGGGGTCGCGGTGAGCGCGGTCGTGCCCAGGTGGCGGCGGCTCGTCGACAGCTGCGAGATGCCGACCGTCGTCGTCTCCGCGCCACTGGCGAGCGCCGGCAGCCGCGCGGCCCGCAAGCGATCGTCACCCCCGGCGATGATCCGACAGCCCGCGGCCCACTGCGACAGCGCCAGCGCCGTCGTCAGGCACTGCTCGGCGACGGCGGCGAGCAGCTCCAGGACCGCGGCCTCGCCGGCGGCCGTGCCGCCGCAGTCGGCCGGAATGAAGCCGGCGAGCGCACCATGGCTCGCGAGCGCGGCGAAGCTCCCGCTCACCCACGGCCCGTCGGTCGCGGTCTGCTCGGCGCGGGCGGCGAGCAGCGCGCAGAGATCCTGCAGCGCATGGGGGTCGGGATGATCACAGCCGGGGGAGAACATGCGGCCATTATGCCGCAGGACACAGCCGCATGAATCGACTGCGTCCTATGCCGCCGATACGGGAGGCGAGGGGCCGCCCATGCCCTGAGAGCCGGCGTATGATGACGAGCGGAGCGGTCTTTGGGAGCCGTGCTTTGCACGGCGAGCGTAAGCCGGAGCCGACGCCGGGACGGCGGCGACGGCGCGACAGTCGCTAGGCGCAGCGAAGTCAGCATCCGAGTGAACGGAGGCCTGGATGGCCGACGTGAATGTCCGGCGACGGGGCATGGGCGGCCGCTCGCCGGCGCACGAGCAACCGGCATTCGACAAGTTGGAAAACTTGTCGCCACGACGGCCCAGAGCCAGAGCCAGAGCCAGAGCCAGAGCCAGGGCCAGAGCCAGGGCAGCCCGGACTTCGACGCGGTGAAAACGTGTCGCCGCGCGAGGCGTGGGGGTGGGGTCGCTATCGCCCGGCGGATTCCGCTTTATACTGCCGGTCCTTCTGGCAGGTTCCCACCACCCCCCCACCTCCCGCCCGGAGCCCACCCATGAGCCAGGCCGAAGAATCGACCGCCCTCGGAGCCGCCAGAAGCACCCCCGGCAACGCCGGCCAACAGCAGCACTCGCCGCCGCGGCTCGACGAACTGTCGCCGCAGAACCTCCACGACAAGTGCATGGCCCTCGCCCGGAACCTCTGGTGGAGCTGGCACCCCGAGGTGACGAATCTCTTCCGCGAACTCGACCCGATCCGGTTCCGGCAGCTCGACCACAATCCGATCGCGCTCCTGGCCGAGTTCACGCCCGAGCGGCTCGAGGCCCGCGCCGGCGAACTTGTGCTCTACAGCCGGATCAACCAGGCCTACCGTCGGCTCAAGGAGTACATGGCGGCGGAGTCGACCTGGAGCAACGTCCACGCCGGCGTGCTCGGGTCGAAGCCGGTGGTCTACTTCTCCGCCGAGTTCGGCATCCACGAGTCGGTGCCGATCTACTCCGGCGGCCTGGGCGTGCTCGCCGGCGACCACGTGAAGAGCGCCAGCGGCCTGGGCATCCCGCTGGTGGCGGTGGGCCTGTTTTACGATCAGGGCTATTTCAAGCAGCAGCTCGACATCGACGGCTACCAGCACGAGGAGTATTTGCAGTCGCGCACGGAGGCCCTGCCGATCGAGCCGGCCCTCGGCACCGACGGCAAGCAGATCACCGTCCAGATCGAGACCCGCTCGGGGCCGATCTTCGCCAAGGTCTGGCGGATGGCGGTGGGTCGCATCAATCTCTTCCTGCTCGACTCCGACGTGGAGGTGAACAACCCCGAGGATCGGGAGCTGACCAGCCGCCTCTACGGCGGCGACGCGCGGCTGCGGATCCGGCAGGAGCTCGTGCTGGGGGTGGGCGGCGTGCGGGCGATCCGCGCGATGGGCATCGTCCCGGGCGTCTACCACTTGAACGAGGGCCACTCCGTGTTCGCGACGCTCGAGGCGGTCCGCGGCATGATGGAGCGGGACGGCTACGCCTTCGACGACGCCGTCCGCCGCGTATCTCGGCAGACGGTCTTCACCACCCACACGCCCGTGCCGGCCGGCCACGACCGCTTCGATTCCGGCCTGATCGAGGAGTATCTCGGACCGATGCGGGATGCCTTGGGGATCTCGCACGACCAGCTCATGGGGATGGGCCGGGTGGAGCCGCACAACCACTCCGAGCCGTTCTGCATGACGGTGCTGGGACTGAAGATGTCGCGGCGGGCCAATGCCGTCAGCGCCCTGCACGGCCATGTGAGCCGCAAGATGTGGTCGAGCCTCTGGCCGTGGCGGGTCGAGGAAGAAGTGCCGATCGGTCACATCACCAACGGCGTGCACGTTCCGAGCTGGCTCTCCTGGCAGATGCTCCAGCTCTACGACCGCATCTTCCCGGCCAACTGGTTCCGCCGGATGGGCGAGCCGGACGTGTGGCAGAAGATCCACGAGTGCGATCCCGGCGAACTCTGGGAGACGCACTACGCCCTGAAGAACCTGCTCTTGCAGTTCGTGCGGCGGCGGCTGGCGCGGCAGTGCCGGCGGCGGGGCGAGTGCGACGAGGCGGTGGAGACGGCGCGGTCGGTGCTCGACCCGAACGTGCTCACGATCGGCTTCGCGCGTCGATTTGCGACCTACAAGCGGGCCGATCTGCTGTTGGCCGAACTCGACCGGCTGCACGCGCTCATCAGCCATCCCGACCGGCCGATCCAGATCATCTACGCCGGCAAGTCGCATCCGGCCGACGAGCCGGGGAAGGCGCTGATCCGCAAGATCGCCAACCTGCGCAACGATCCCCGCTTCGCCGGTCGCGTCGTGTTCGTGGAAGACTACGACATCAACGTCTGCCGGCACCTGATCCAGGGCGTGGACGTCTGGCTCAACAACCCGAGGCGACCGCTCGAGGCCTCGGGGACCAGCGGGCAGAAGGTGGTCTACAACGGCGGCCTCAACTGCTCGATCCTGGACGGCTGGTGGGCCGAGGCCTTCGACGGCCGCAACGGCTTCGCGATCGGCCGCGGGGAAACGCACGCCAACGACGAGATCACCGACCGTCGCGACGGCGAGGCGCTCTACAAGGTGCTCGAGCAGGAGGTCGTGCCGCTCTTCTACGATCGCGACTCCGACGGCCTGCCGCGGGCCTGGATCCGGATGATGATGAACTCGATCAGTTCGCTGGCCTGGCGATTCAGCGCCCATCGGATGGTGATGGACTATGCACGGATGTGCTACGTCCCCGCCGCCGGCGGCGTCTCCGCCGACATGCACAGCCGCTGAGCGAGCGTTCCCGGAGCACGGCCGTCACTCGGGCGCGCGGTCGTCGCGAGCGGCCGTCCGTGGCGGTCGCCCGCCGGCGACGGCCGCGTCGGCCGCAGCGACGAGTTCCTCCACCTGCGTCCGCGGGTAGGCGACGCGGGCCGCCGACGTGCGGAAGTCCGGCGACCAGTCGAGCTTCCTGCCCGGCGGCAGGCTCTCGACGGCGAACGCCTGCTTGGTCGGAAATCCCAGGGTGAACCGGCTGCCGTCCACGTGGATCGCCCGCTCCTCGCGGGTGCCTTCCTCGACGAGACGGGGCGGGTCGTCGAGCGGCCGCGGGGCCTCGTCCGCATCGGCGTCGATGAGCCAGGTGCAGGTCGCGCAGCGGCCGCTCCGCGGATCGACGCGGACGAGGTGCCGCACTATGAGTTCCTCGTGGTCCTGGTCGCGGAGCATGAGCGTGGGGGCGTCGAACACGACCGCCTCGGGATGCGTGCCGACCGCCTCGACTTCGGCGAGGCTCTTCTGTTGGGCTCCGAGGATCTTGCGACCGAGGAAGTCGAGGGCGACGCCCTTCGGCAGGCGGTCGGGCGCGACCACCGTCAGTTGACCGTCGACCGGCATCGCGTAGCCCACGCCCACCTCGACGAGTTCGTGTCGCCGGTGGTCGGGATCTGAGACGGAGTCGGCCTCGACGGGACGCACGGTGGCCAGCACGGTCCAGGTGAATCCGGAGACGGTCTGGCGAATCGACCTCGAAACCGCGTCGGTGTCGCCGCTCGCGAAGCGGGGCGTGGCCAGAAGCACGATCCGATTCCAGCGATCGCGGCCGGACTCCTCGACCGGGGTGCCGGCCTCGATCACCGTCAGCGGCTGCCGCTCGGGCTGGTCGTCCTCCGCCGCCAGGGCCGGGACGGCGAGGCAGAGCAGGGCCATGACCGCCGTCAGGCGGGGCTGGTAGGGCGACGCGGTGCGCTGGGGCCGATCCACCGGGCTGGCTCCTCGCCCCGCGGCGCTCGTATTCGGCGATGCCTTCGGGGGGCGGGGATGGTGGAGATTTGGGCGGCCGGAATCAAGATCGCTGCGGGGCGGGGATTCCACGGTCGGAGCCGCCTTGTTCGCGGGATAGCGAACGGCGAGGGGCCGCCCCGCGGGCCCAGAGCCAGATGCAACGGCGAATGAGGCGAGAGCCGACCCTCTACTTCCCCTTGGCGGCTGCGCGGGAGAACTCGAGCTCGTCCCGCCAGTGATCGACGTCCTTGGCCGCCTCGGCCTGACGCGCCTTCGCCGCGGCTGCTTCTTCCTCGGCCTCCTCCATCGCCTTGCGAGCTGCGGCGAGCTGCGTCTCGGCCACCTGCATGGCCTCGGCCGCCTCCTTCGCCTTCTCCGCCGCCGCGGTGCCCGCGGCAGCCAACTCTCCAAACGACTTCTCCGCCGCCCGCAGCCGTTTCTCGAGACGGGCCGGATTCGTGTCGAAGCTCCCGATCGCGGCGGCATCGGCGGCATTCCAGGCCGTCACGGCGCCGCTCCAGTCTCCGACGAAGACCCGCGAGGCGTCCGCATGCACGGCGACGCGTGTGCCGATGTCGGCAAGCTCGGCCGTCTCGCGGTCGAGTTTGCCATCCGGCTTCCAGAACTTGACGCGGCGATCCCGGCCGGTGCTTACGAGACGGCCGTCCCGCAGCCAGGCTACGCTCTCCACGCCGCCACCATGCGCCTGCCAGGTCTTCGCCTGACTCGACTCGGCGGGATTCCAGAGGCGGATCGAGCCGTCCGCCGACGCGGTCGCGAGCACCGCCCCATCGGGCCTCCAGGACATGCCGGTGATCGCGGCCGTGTGGCCTTTGAGCGTGCCGTGCTCGCGGCCGCCCACGGGCTCCCAGAGGAAGAGATTGCCGGCGCGATCGCCGGTCGCGATCAGGTCCCCACGTGGGGAAAATTCCACCGCCAGCACCCAGTCGGTGTGCTTGCGAAGCTCGCTGTCGACGCTCGCATCGGCGGCATCGAGCAGCCGCACGACCCGCGCCGGCCCGCCGAGCGCCACGAGCCGCTGGTCCGGCGAGAGGTCGGCCGCCAGGACTTCGTCGTATTCCTCGCCGAGTTCCGCCACGCGGGCGCCGCTCGCCACGTCCCAGACCACCACGCGTCCGCTCTTGGCCGCCTCGCCGCCGCCGGCCACGAGCAGCTTGCCGTTGCGGGTGAACCGCAGTGTCTTCACCACGCCCTCCGGGAACGGCAGCACGCCGAGCATGCCCAGCGAGTCGGCGTGGTGGAGCACGACCTGCTTCCGGCCGCCGATCGCGACCACCGCGCCGTGGGGCGACGCGGCGAGCGCCGTGATGGTGGTCGGCCGCGGCGCCTCGTTCTGCACCTCGAGTGGGAGCCGGGGGGGCATCACGGGTGGACCTTCCGGGGCGGCGATCGGGCCCGTTGCGGCCACGATCGCCGACTGCTTGCGGGCGATGGGCGCCCCGCCGGCGCGGTCGATCGCGCCCCCCGCGATCCACCGCTTGATCACGTCGAGCGACTCCGCCGACAGCTTGTCCGAGTCCGGCGGCATCTTCGGCTCCGAAGCGTGGCTCACGACCAGCCAGAGGTGCGAGCCGTCGGGATCCCCCGCGGCGATCACCTCCCCCGAACTGCCACCCGCCAGCGACTGGCCGTGGCTGGTGAGATCCAGCCCCCCCTTTTTCTTGTCGGGGTTGTGGCAGCTGCAGCACTTCTCCCGGAAGATCGGCAGGACGTGCTCCGCGAACGTGGGCACCGGCTCGGCGGCGGCCGCCGAGCCGGTGGCGGCCGCGAAGGCGACGGGCAGCAGAAGCCGAAGGGCGAATGGGGCGCGGGTCCGCTCGCGAAGCATGGCGGCTCAGTGGTTGAAGAAGAACTCGGGCGAGTTGAGGAGCGCCCAGAACACGTCCTCGAGCGCCTGCCGCTTGTCGGTGGCGTCGACGACGGTCACGAGCGTCTCCAGCCGCTCCCGCTCGGTCGGGGCACGGCAGAAGCAGCGGATGAACAGCTCATCCACGATTTCGGTCGGCGGCACGCCGTCGGCGAGTCGTCGCTGCACGATGCCGCCCTGGCGGATTCGCTCGTTGGCGGTGTCGCCGTTGAGCAGATGCAGCGCCTGCGAGAGGCTCGGATCCATCCGCACGGCGCAGGTGCACACATCCTCGCGGGTGGCCCTGCCGAACGTCGTGAGGAAGTAGTTGGTCGTGCGGCCGTCCGCCACCTGCACGGCGCGGGCCCCCATGGGCAGCCCGGGAAACTTGCTCCGCGACTCCGTCACCTGGGCCAGGATGTCGAGGAGCACCTCGGCCCGCATCCGTCGGACCGCGGCGTGCGAGAAGTTGACCGTATCCCCCCGGTTCGAATCGTTCCAGTCGCAGGAGCGCTGGTAGGTCCGCGAGCCGACGATGTCGCGGACGAGCGCCCGGAAATCCCAGCCCGACGCGACGAGGCGGCGGGCCAACTCGTCGAGCAGCGCCGGATTCGATGGCGGGTTGCTCACGCGGGCGTCGTCGGGCTCGTGCACGATGCCTCGTCCCAGGAAGTGCGTCCAGGCGAGGTTGGCCACGTGTCGGGCGAAGAACGGGTTGTCCGGCGAGGTGATCCAGTCCGCCACCGCTTGCCGCCGGTCGCGATCGGCCACCTTCGGGCGGTCGCCGCCCAGGAACTTCGGCGCCGCCGGCGCGCCGGTGACGGGGTGCTTCACGTCGCCGCTGCCGGAGTCGAAGATGATCCACTCCCGCGGGTCTGCGCCACGCTTGCGGCCGATCTGCGTGAAGAAGGCGGCAAAGCCGTAGTAATCGTCCATCGTCCAGCGGTCGAACGGATGGTTGTGGCATTGGGCGCACTGGATGCGCATTCCCAGGAATCCCTGCGCCACGTTCTCGGTGAGCTTCAGCGTGTTCCGCTCGAGCTGGAAGTAATTGGACGGCGGATTGTCGAAGGTGCCGCCCGAGGCCGTGAGCAGATCGCGGACCATCTTGTCGAGCGGCTCATTGGCGGCGATGCGGCGGTCGAGCCACTGGTGGTACAGCAGCGCCCCCTTGGGCGAGACGTCGTTGCCCTGGGAGCGGATCTGCAGGATCTCCGACCACTTCATCACCCACAGTTCGACGAACTCCTTCCGCTCGAGCAGCCGATCCACGAGCCGTTGCCGCTTGTCGGCCGATGTGTCCGCCAGGAAGGCCTCGCGTTCCTCCGGCGTCGGCACGAGCCCGACCAAGTCGATGGTCGCGCGCCGCAGGAAGGTCTCGTCATCGCAGACCGGCGAGGGGGCGATCCGCAGGGCCGAGAGCTTGTTGTCGACGAGGTCATCGATCCAGGCGTTGCCCGGGGCGGGCGGCGGGAAGGTGAAATCGAGATCCTTCGGGATCACGATCAGGGGCACGCCCGTCGTGATCGTGTCGTAGCGGGCCATCACGAAGGCCTCGCCGCGGGCGGCCGGCGCGACCACTCCTTCCGCCGAGACCTTCGCCGTCGGCTCGTTGCTCGTGCCGTACCAGACCAGATCGGTGACGTCGCGATCGGTGCCGTCGGCGAAGCGGGCGACGGCCACGAGCGGCTGCGACCTGCCGGACGATTCGAGCAGCCCGGCGGGCGGGTAGAGCTCGAGGGCCACGAGCGCGGGGGCGGGGCCGGGGTCGTCCGGCGCACCGGCCGAGATCCAGCGTTCGAGCACGCGGGCCAGATCGCTGTCGGCGGCGAATCGCTTCCCGCCGGTGTGGGGCACGGTGCCGGTGGCCTTGGTCAGGAGCAGGCTGGCCGACGGGTTGGCCAGGTCGATGCGGCGGCCGGGCAGCTCACGGGTGATCCGCTGGTAATCGCCGGCGGGATCGAACCCGAAGAGCGAGAGCCGAAAGCCGTCCTTGCCGCGGGCTGCGCCGTGGCAACTGCCCATGTTGCAGCCTCCGCGGGCGAACACGGGCATCACGTCGAGTCGGAACGAAAGCGGCGGCTCGGAGGTCGCGGAGACCACGCGCAGCGGGACCGAGCGTTCCTTGCCGCCGTAGGAGACGCGGATGACGCCATCGCCATCGGACCGCGGCTCGAGCCGCACCCGGCCCGTGCCGGCCGGCGGCGAGATCGCGGCGAGCTTCGGATCCGAGATCGTGATCGCTGCTTCGGCGGTGACGTCGTGGGTGCGGCCGTCGGCCAGCCGTGCCTGCACGATGATCTGCTGACGGTCCCGGGCGCTCTCGAGCCGGATCTCCGGTGGATAGACCTCGATTGCCACGAGGTCGGCGGCCGCCGCAGTGCAGGGCCGCCACGCCGCGCATGCGAGGCCGAGCACGAGGACGAGACGAGCGAAGGGTCGCGGACGCATCAGCCACCATCCTTTCCGGGAGCCGGCCCGGGAATCGCGGCCGCCGCGGCGGCGGGCTGTGAATCGTTCCCTGGTGGCGATCCCGATTCTTTCGCTCGGGGTTGCTGCCCCGACTCTTTTCCTCGGGGCGGATGCCCCGACTCATTTCCTCGGGGTTGCTGCCCCGACTCTTTTTGCCGTAGCGGCTTGTCGATGCGGAGCTGTGTGGAGGGCCCGTTGAACACGATCCACTCCTCCCCTTGCGGAACGCGAACCTGGCAGAAGATGTTGTCGTGCCGGCCGGGGGGCGCGTCGGTCGGCACGGCGATCGGAAACACGATCTCGGTCGCGTCGGCTTTCAGGTCAAGCTCCGGCGCCTCGAGCTTCGCCGGCAATCCCATCAGCTTGACCTTCGCAACGCCCTCGAAGCCGCCGGGCTTTGTGATCCTGCAGACGAGCTTCGCCTCGCGGCCCTGCTCGGTCGTCGCCTTCTCGGCGGCGATTTCGATGGGCGGCTCGATCACACGCACCGTGATCGGCAGGCTCGACACCCACGCCTCGGGCGCGTCCTTGTCCTTGACGGTCGCGGTGACGACCACCCGCCTGTCCCCGACGGCCGCGTCGGCCGTGGCATTGATCGAATAGACGGCCTCCGAGACATCTGTGTCGACGTCGACGGTCGCCGGTGCGCCGATGCCCGGCGGCTTGAACGGAAAGCCGAGCCGCACCTTCCCCGTGAATCCCTCGCTTCTCCGGATCTTCACCCGCAGTTCGAGCGAGCCACGCCTGGCGAGCGGGACGGCCGGCGGATCGACGTCGACGGTGATCGCCGCCGGAGCGACGACCGCCACCGGCAGCCGGTCGCTCACGCTCGTCCGGTAGATGGCGTTGTTCGGCTGGCCGAAGACCAGCTCCGTGACCTGGCGGAGACCGCCGACCCGCTTCGGGGAGTCCGCTCCCTCGCCCCGGACCTCGACGGCGACGTCGACCGCTCGCACGGCCGGCGGCGCCGCCGCGTCGGACTCGAAGACGGCGACGGTGCCCGTGAGCGGGGCGGCCACGTCCTGCGCCACCACGCGGACACCGGCGGGGAGGTTGTGGAAGGCGAGCCGCACCGGGTCGTCGCAGGCATCCCGCGCGGCGTTGAAGACGAGGGCCGTCCGATTGCCCTGTGGCACTTGGGCGACGAGCCGCTCCTGGGAGTTGGAGCGGCCGGGCGGCACCGAGACGGTGACCTGCGGCACGACGGGCTCGATGTCGAGCCAGTAGACGAACCGCTCCCCGCCGCGCCGCTGATGATCGCTCACGCGCACCAGGAACGACCCCTGTTCGGGCGTCGTGACCTTCACCTCGGCGTCGGGGCCATCGGCGTCGTCGTTGCCGGTGAGCCGCTCGCGCTTGGCGTCGTCGCGGTGAACGCCGAGCACGAGGTCGATCGCTGATCCCAGGCGGCGGCCCCAGCCGCGCACCCGCCACTGCGAGCCCTTCGGGGCCTCGACCCGCACCCAGTCGACGTCTTCTTCACGTTCGAGCCGCCCGGCGAAGGCCCCCGGCGCCGTGAGCCGATTGGCCTCCCCAGGCTCGCTGTTGGGCTCGGCCTCGAGCACGGGATCTCCCGCCGAGACCCGCAGCGGCACGCCGACCACGGCGGCGACGCCATCGCGCTGCGGCCGCTCCTCGACGAGGCCGGTCTGGCCCACGGCTCCGGGGATGCGGAGTCGGGTGCGGAACGGGCCGGCGGGGTCGCCCAGCCACTCCACGTCCGTCTCGGCGCCGGCCCGGCCTCCGGGGGGCCAGGCGACGTGCGGCACGGGGAAGGTGCCGACGTGCAGCAGATAGAGGGATCCCTCGCTGCCGCCGTAGGTGCTCTCGCGCACCCGCACGGTGTAGGTCCCGTCGGCGGGAGCGGTCAGGGCGAGCATCGCATCCTGGCCCATGAGCGGGTGGTCGTCGCAGGAGGCGATCACGAAGCCGCGATCGTCCACGATCTCGAGGCAGGGATCGAACATCTCCTGATCGAGACGGATGGCGTCGATCGCGAGGGAGAGCCTCTCGCCGGCGGCCAAGCGGACCGGGAAAGAGTCGACGTCCTCGCCCTTGACGACGCCCCTGATCGTGCGGCCTTCCCGGGGCGAGGGCGGCGGATCCGAGACCGTGGCCGTGTCGTTGGGCTCGGCCTCGGAGATCTGCGAGAGGCCGCCTACCCGGAAGGTCCGCAACTCCGACAGACCTCGCTTTGTGCGCAGACGGAAACGGTGCGGTCCCGCCGGGCAATCCGCAGGAACTCGCAGCACGGCCTTGACGTGCGTGGCGTCGACGGGCTCGAGCGAGACCACTTCGATCCGCCCCTCCTCGAACCACAGTTCTTCGGGGTCGGCGAAATCCTTCCCCGTGAGCGTGACCTGCTGCTCGGCGCCGGACGGAGCACCGCCCGGATCGATGCGGTCGATCGTGATGGCGCCGCTCGCGACGGCCGCCGACGCGGCCACAAGCAGCGCTACCACCGCGAACCGGGCAGGGGTCTGGTTCATGGGCCGCCTCGCAGCCGGCGGGACACCGGCACCGATGACTCGTCAGGCCAGCAGATCCTCGCGGACCTTGCCGCCGTCGACGATCTCCACCGGACGGTTGCCAGGAGCCATGAGCTCCTTGTCGGCGACGATGCCGAGGCAGTGGTACATGGTGGTCGCCAGATCCTCGACGGTGAGCGGGTTGTCCTGCGGCTCGGCCGCGATGGCGTCCGACGCGCCGTAGACCTGGCCCGCCTTGATGCCACCGCCGGCCAGGAGCACGCTGAACACCTTCGGCCAATGGTCGCGGCCGGCGTCGTTGTTGATGCGTGGCGTGCGGCCGAACTCGCTCGACACCATCACGAGCGTGGAGTCGAGGAGCCCGCGGGCGTCGAGATCACGGATCAGGGCCGCGTAGGCCTGGTCGAAGGGCGGCAGCGTCTTCCGCATGCTGTCGGTGATCTTCTGGTGCATGTCCCAGCCGCCGTAAGAGAGCGTGACGAACCGTACGCCCGACTCCACGAGCCGGCGGGCGAGCAGCATCCGTTGTCCTGCCTGGTTGCGGCCGTACTCGTCGCGCAGGGCGTCGGGCTCCGCCTGGACGTCGAACGCGGCACGCGCCTCCGCGGAGCTGACGAGCGCGTAGGCCCGCTCGTAGAAGGAATCCATGGCGGCGAGTTGCTCCGTCCCCTCCAGCCGCTGGAAGTGGCGGCCGACGGCGTCGCGCAGCCGTTGCCGCGTGGCGAACCGCTCGGCATCGACGCCACCCGGCAGGGCGAGATCCCGCACGGCGAACTTGCCGTCGGCGGGATCGGAACCGATGGCGAACGGACCGAAGCCGCTGCCGAGATAGCCCGCGCCGGCGTCGGGGGCCGGGAGGTTGGGGATCGTGACGTAGGGAGGGAGATTCGCCCGCGGGCCATACTCGTGGGACACCACGCTGCCGAAGCTCGGGAACGTGAGGGCCGGGCTCGGGCGGTAGCCCGTGAACATGTTATGGGTGCCGCGCTCGTGGGCCGCCTCACCGTGGGTCATCGACCGCACGACGGTGATCTTGTCGGCGATCTTCGCGGTGTGCTCGAGCAGTTCGTTGAACTGCACCCCCACGAGCTTCGTGTCGATCGGCTTCATGTCGCCGCGGTACTCCGCCGGCGCCAGCGGCTTGGGGTCGAACGTCTCCTGCTGGGCCCAGCCGCCCGGCAGCCAGATATGGATCACGCTCTTGGCGCGACCTTCGAAGTGGGTGAACGACTTCGTGTCGCCGCGGGCCTGACGGGCCCGGAGGAAGCCGCCGAGCGAGAGGCCGAAGGCCGACAGTGCGCCGACGTGCAGGAAGTCCCGGCGGCCCGCGGACGGCAGGCGGCCTCTCGAACCGGATCCAGAGATACCCGACATGTGCAGGTCCTCCCCCGAAGCGTTTTTAAGACAGCCTTAATATTATCGTCGCGCGAGCGGGCCGTGCAAAACACGGATTTTCCTGGGACGTGCTTTTGAGACGCAACTTCCTCGGAGGCAGTGACTTGGGGCGTGGGGTTCGCTGCTCCGGCGGGGCCGCCCGGCCGCGGCATGAGCCTCGTGCTACTCCTCGAACGACCGGCGGCGGCGGAGGAGGTGGTGGTAGTGCTGCGCGAAGCGATGGGCCTCGTCGCGGACGTATTCGAGCAGCCGCAGCGAATAAGAATCGCGCGAGAGCCGCAGCGGCTCGCTCCGGCCCGGCAGGAAGATTTCCTCCTCGCGCTTCGCCAGCGAGATGATGCACGGGGGGCGGATGCCGAGCGCCTCGACGGCGTCGAGCGCCGCCGAGAGTTGGCCCTTGCCGCCGTCGACCAGGAAGACGTCGGGCAACGACTGCCCCTCGCGGGCCAGCCTGGCGAACCGTCGCGACACCACCTCGTGGATGCTCTTGAAGTCGTCGATGCCCTCGACCGACTTGATCCGATACCGCTTGTAGCCCGGCTTGAAGGGCAGGCCGTCGATGAACTGCACGAGGCTCGCGACCGTCTCGTTGCCCGCGAGGTGGGCGATGTCGACGCCCTCGATCACGCGTGGCGGCGCCGGCAGGCCGAGCACCTTCGCGAGTCCCGCCAGGCCCTTCTTGGGGTCGACGAGAAAGACCTCCGGCTGGACGTGCTCCTCCAGGTCGCCGCGCTGGTCGAGGGTCTCGAGCAGCCGGATCTCGTCGCGGAGCCGTGCGGCCTTCTCGAACTCGAGCTTCGCGGACGCGGCGAGCATCTCCTGCCGCATTTCTTCCAGGAGCCGCTTCTTGCCCCCCTCAAGGAACGTCTTCAATCGCGCGATGTCGCGACGGTAGTCCTCCTTGGAGATCCGCAGGTTGCAGGGGGCGGTGCACTGGTCGATCGAGGCGAGCAGGCAGGGACGGAACCACCGCCACTGCTCGTCGTCGGCGTCGATGTCGAGGGAGCAGGTGCGAAACTTGAAGATCCGCTGCAGCACCACGATCGCGCCGCGGAGCGAGCCGGCGCTCGTGAACGGGCCGTAGAGCTTCGCGCCCTTCTGCCGCGGCGTGCGGGTGAACTCGACCCGGGGGAAGTCCTCGTGGGTCGTGATCTGCAGGTAGGGGAACGTCTTGTCGTCCTTGAGGTCCGAGTTGAACCGCGGCTGCACGTCCTTGACGAGCCGGCTCTCGAGCAGGAGCGCGTCGACCTCGCTGTCGGCATCGAGGTAGTCGATGTCGCGGATCTCGCGGACGAGGTCGGCCGTGCGGCGATCCTGCTCCGCCGCCTTGAGGAAGTAGCTCGAGGCGCGGGCCCGCAGGTTCTTCGCCTTGCCCACGTAGATCACCCGGCCGGCGGCGTCCTTCATGAGGTAGACGCCCGGTGTCTGCGGGAAGCCGCGGGCCTTCGCGGCCGCCGCGGCGCGGTCGCCCGCCGCGACCGTGCCGTCGGTGTCGGCGGGAGTCGTCTCGGCGGCCGGGTCCGGGAATCGGTCGGGGGCTGGTTCGGCGTCGCTCACCTCCGAATTGTAGCCGCGAGTCGGGCGGGCTGCGCCCGCAGTCGCGGCCGTCCGTGACGGGTGTCCGACGGCCGCGGCTGCGGCCGCGCGCTCCGCTGGCTTTGCCGCGGCCGTCAGGCATAGCATCGTTCGACGCGGCAGCAGGCGGCGCCACCCACTTCCTCACGGATGGCCTGTCCTTCTTATTCCACGAGCGGAGGTGACACCATGGGACGCGTTCAGGTGAATCGAGCGGGATTGACCCTGGCGGGCGTGCTCGCCGCGTGGCATGCGGTCTGGGCGGCACTGGCGGCGACCGGCACGGCGCAGCGGGTCTACGACTTCGCTTTCAGACTGCACTTCATGCAGTCCGACGCGACCGTCGGGCCGTTCGATGCGGCCACGGCGGGGATGCTCCTGCTGGCGACTGCGGCCGTGGGCTACGTGACGGGAGCGGCACTGGCCGTCGTGTGGAACGGCCTCGCCGCGATGTCGGAAGCCGTCCACGCCCGCAGGCACACCGCGACGGGACTCCCTGCGCCGGGGAAGCCCATGCGGGCCCGGTGAACGGCCGCGGCGCGATCACTCCTCGTCGAGCCCATCCGTCACCGGCGGGCTGGAAGCCGCGGACCGTTTCGCGGCCTCCAGTTCGTGCTCGAGACGGCGGGCGTCGTCGCGGGCCCGTGCGAGTTCGCTCTGCAGGGCCTCGACACTCGCCCGGGCGTGATTGGCGGCGGCGTCGCCTGCTGCCCGCATGACCCGCTCCCGGGCTCGCCACCGCGAGTCGTTGAATCGCCATGCCACGGCGGCGCCGAGGAGGCATGCCACGAGGGCGATGGTCGCCGTCGCCTGCGGTTGGGAACGGACGAACTGTGCCCAGCGGGGCAGTCCCGGCGCCCGGCCGCGCAACGCCTCGCCAAACGCGGACCAAAGACCCGCGAAACCGCCCGTCGGTGCCGCGGCTGCCTCGTCAGCAGCGGACGGTTGCTGCTCCTCGTCCTTGAGCCACAGTGCCGACAAGTCGACGGCGACCTCGAGTGCGGCCTGGCACCGCCGACAGCGACCGGCCGTGCCGGCACGGGAGCGGCTGAGCTTGATGATGGTCGAGCATTTCGGGCACAGAAAGCGGCAGGTTTCGGGGTCGAGTCGCAAGGGTGGCAGGTCTTGCAATACGGCGCGGGTGAAATCGCCGCAGGTCGCGAACCGATCCTGCGGGTTCTTGGCAAGCCCGCGTTCGATGGCGTGCCATGTGCTCGTCGCGATGCCCAGGGCGGAGGTGTCGAGCGGAGGCACCGGCATGGTGGCATGCTCGACGACGATGTCGGCCCTGTCGCCGCGGAAGGGCTTGGAGCCCGCGAGCATCTCGTAGACGGTCACAGCCAACGCGTACTGGTCCGCCCGGCCCGTCACGCCGGTGGCCCGTGTGAACTGCTCGGGCGCCATGTACGAGGCGGTGCCGATGGCGGTGTTCTGCGCCGTCAGGTCATCGCCGCGGAGCATGCGGCTGGAGTCGTCGGTGGATTTGGCGATCCCGAAATCGCCGAGAAACGGCTTCAGGCTGGCATCGAAGAAGATGTTGGCCGGCTTGACGTCGCGATGGAGCACGCCGCGGTCGTGCATGAAATCGAGCGCCGACGCGATGCCGGGCAGCCAGCCGTGCAGCAGGCTCGGGGGATTGCGGTTCGTGTCGCCGCGGCGGTTGTAATGAGCGAGCGAGCCTCCGGGAAGAAACCGCATGACGACGAACGGCAGTTCGCCCTCGTCGCCGTAGTCGGTGATCGGGACGATGTGCGGGTGCTTGAGGGCGAGCATGGCGTGCAGTTCCTGCACGAACCGCCGCGCCGTGTCGGGAGAGGCTCCGAGTTTCGGGATCTTGATGACCGCGGGAGTCCGCTGGAGACTGTCCCACACGCGGTAGGTGATGCCCATGCCGCCTTCGCCGAGTTTGGCGAGCACCCAGTACCGGTCGCGGAAGATCATGGGCGTGAGTGGTGGTGCGTTCCGCGGCGGCGCCGGCGATCACGCGAGGCACGAGCGCAGGGGGGTGAACCCCCTATCATATCGTGTCTCACGGGCGGCGTCGGTGGCTTGCGGAAAGAGCGATCGTCCGCGCCGCGGGGCGCAGGTCGTATTCGCCCCACTGCGTCAGACGCCCGCGAGCGCCTTCAGGTCGCGCTCCAGGGCGTCGAGCCGGCCGGCGAGCGCCCGCTTCGTGGCGGCCAGTTCGCCGGCGGCGCAGGGCGGCGCCGCGGCGAACAGGTAGAACTTGATCTTCGGCTCCGTGCCGCTCGGCCGCGCGGCGACGCAGTTGGCCAGCGCCGGGAAGCGATCGCCTCCGGGCGCACCCGCCGCCGCCGCACCGGGCTGCGCGAGGTCGAACATCACCAGATCGCCCTTCGCACCAGCGAACGACCGCGCCGCGCTGCCGGGGGACGAGACGGTGAGCGTCGCGTAGTCGCGGATCCGCTCGACCTCGAGCCCGCCGAGCGACTTGGGCGGTTTGGCCCGCAAGGAAGCCATGATCTCCCGCATCCGGTCCATGCCGGCCGCGCCCGGGAGCGTGATCGCGATCTGCCGCTCGAGGTGGCAGCCGTGCTCGACGAAGATCGCGTCGAGCCGCTCATGAAGCGTCTGGCCACGGGCCTTGAGGGCCGCGGCCAGTTCGGCCAGGAGCAGCGCGGCCACGCTCGCGTCCTTGTCGCGGACGTGCGTGCCGGCGAGATACCCGTGCGACTCCTCGCAGCCGAAGACGAACCGCTCCGGGCCGTGCGCGTCAATCGCCTGGCCGATCCACTTGAAGCCCACCTGCAGCGTGTCGAGCGCCGTCACGCCGGCCGCCTCGGCGATCCGGCGGACGAGGCCCGTGGTCACGAGCGTGGTGATGACGAGGTCGCTCGGGGCGAGCATCCCCCGCTGCCGCCTGCCCGACAGGACCTGGTCGGTGAGAAGCGCCGCGAGCTGGTTGCCCGTGAACGTCTCCCAGGCTGCGCTCGCGGCCAGCGTCTTGGGTGCGGCCGCGCCCAGCCGGTCGCAGTCGGGATCGCTCGCCAGCACGAGATCGTCGCCGCGGTCTCTCGCCTCGGCGATGGCCCCGGTGAGCACGGCCGGATTCTCCGGGTTGGCGACATGGCCGGGGACGTTTGGGAAGTCGCCGTCCGGGGCTTCCTGCGGCCCGTACAGCCTGAGCTTTTCAAAGCCCGCGCCGCGGAGCACCGGCACGACGGCGCTCGCGCCCACGCCGTGCAACGGGGTATAGAGGATGGAGACGTCGCGCGGGCCCGGGGTCGACTGCCGCAAGACCGCCGCGACGAACGCCGGATCGATCTCCTCCTCGACGAAACGGACGCGGCCGCTGGCGACGCCGGCCTCGAACGGCTCGCGGCGCACGGCATCACACCGCATCACCAAGTCGATGATCCCCTTGTCGTGCGGTGGCAGCACCTGCACGCCGCCGGCCCAGTAGACCTTCACGGCGTTGTCGCTCGGCGGGTTGTGGCTGGCGGTCACCATGATCCCGCAGGTGCTCTGGGTGTGACGGACGGCGAACGACAGTTCCGGCGTGCTGCGGAATCCGCGCAGGAAGAAGATGCGAAAACCGGCCGCGAGGAGCACTTCGGCACAGAGCTTGGCGAAGTGCTCGGAACGGTGGCGGGTGTCGTAGGCGATCGCACAGGAGGGCTCGGCGCCTGCCGGCAGGATGCTTCGCACGTAATCGGCCAGGCCCTGCGCACTCTCGCCGATCGTGCGATCGTTGATCGCGTTGGACCCGACCGGGTACATCCGACCGCGACGGCCGCCGGTGCCGAAGGGAATCACCGTCCAGTAGGCATCGTCGAGCTCCTTCCAGACCGGCGGCTCGGTGGCGGCCCGGTCGATCCGCTCGGCGAGCGCGGCGGCGAAGTCCGCGTACCGCGGCTCCGTCAGCCAGGCGCGGATGGTCGTCGCCGAATGATCGGTCAGGAGCCCTGCGGCCCGGGCGGCATCGACGGCCGCGAGCCGGCTGGGGAGCGCGTGCGAAACCTCATCTCGAGACGACGTGGGCATGGCGATGATTTCGGGAGAGGGGAGAGCGGGCAGGAGGCACCATGGTGCGAGGTAGGGCAGCGCGGCGGCTACCGAAATCCACGGGCGGTTTTATACTCGCGGCCCGCCGAACCCGCACCCTCGCTTCGCTGGAACCACCGCTCGTGTCCGACGTCGTCCCCGACAGCCTGATCGTCAGCGTCTCGGGCCTGCGTGGGATCGTGGGCGGCAGCCTCACGGCCGACGTCGCCGCCCGCTATGCGGCGGCCTTCGCGGCGACGCTGCCCCCGGGGCCGATCGTCATCGGCCGCGACGGCCGGGCGACCGGGCCGCTTCTGCGAGACGCGATCATCGCGGAACTCACTGCCGCGGGCCGCGATTGCATCGATTGCGGCATCGCCGCCACGCCGACGGTCGGGATCGTCGTGCAGGAGGATCAGGCGGCTGGCGGCATCCAAATCTCGGCGAGCCACAATCCGGCCCCCTACAACGGCCTGAAACTCTTTTCCGCAGCGGGCCGCGTGCTGCCGGCCGCCGCCGGGGCCGTGGTGCTCGAGCGGTTTCGGGCGGGCGGGGCGGCGGTCCCGGCGACTGCCGCCCACGGCCGTGTCCGCACGGCCGACGGCACCGCCGCCCACGTGGCGCGGGTGCTCCGAACCGTCGATGTCGAGGCCATCCGCCGGCGCCGCCCGCGGGTCTGGCTCGACGCCTGCCACGGTGCCGGGAGCCGGGCCGCGGTGCCGCTGCTCGAGCAGCTCGGCTGCGAGGTGATACTCGAAGGCGGCGAGCCCGACGGCCGCTTCGAGCATCCGCCCGAGCCCACGGCCGAGCACTTGGCCGGCATGCTGCCGCGGATCGGGCAACAGCGCGCGGCAGTCGGCTTTTTTCAGGATCCCGACGCCGACCGGCTCGCGATCGCGACGGCCGACGGCCGCTTCATCGGCGAGGAGGCGACGCTCGCGCTGGCCGTGGAGGCGGTGCTCGCGAAGACGCCGGGGCCGATCGTCGTCAACTGTTCCACGAGCGGCATGGCCGCCCGCATCGCGGCCCGCCACGGTGCCGCCTGTCACGTCTCCGCGGTGGGCGAGGCCAACGTCGTCGACATGATGCTGGCCACCGGCGCCGTGCTCGGCGGCGAGGGCAACGGCGGCGTCATCGACCCGCGCGTGGTGCTCGTGCGGGACAGCCTCGTGGCGATGGCGCTCGTGCTCGAGCGGATGTGCGCCGGCCCTGCGGTCGGAATCACGAGCATCGCCGAGCTGTCCGCCGGGCTGCCGCCCTTCGTGATGCGCAAGGCCAAGGTCGATCTGTCCCAGCGGACTCGCGGTCCCGGGCTGGCCGCGGCGCTCGACCGCGTGGCCGCGGCGTTTCCCGACGCGCGGGCCGGTCGGCTCGACGGCCTGCGGCTCGACTGGGACGGCGGCTGGCTGCTCGTGCGGTCGAGCAACACCGAGCCGATCGTGCGGATCGTCGCGGAAGCCACCGCCGACCCGGCCGTCGAGGAGGCGATCCTCCGGGCGACCGCCGCGATCGCAGCGGCCGACGCCCCCCCGGACCCGGCCGGGGCTCGTTGACGCCGCGGCGCCGCCGGGCCACCATCGACCGTATCACTCTCGAAAGGATCTCTCCATGCGTGCGCGTCTCATGCGGGCCGTCTGCTTCGCGACAGCCCTGGTCTTCGGTCCGACCCTGGCGGCGCCGGCCGCCGAGCCGGCCCGGCGGCCCAACATCCTCTTCATCTTCACCGACGACCACGCGCAGCACGCGCTCTCCTGCTATGGCTCGCGGGTCAACACCACGCCGCATCTCGATCGGCTGGCCGCCGGAGGCGCCCGGTTCACGAACTCCTTCGTCACAAACTCCATCTGCAAGCCGAGCCGCGCGACGCTGCTCACCGGGCAGTATTCGCACAAGAACGGCGTGCCGGTGTTCAACGCGTTCGACGGCAGTCGCGACCACGTCGCCAAGCGGCTGCAGGCCGGCGGCTACCACACCGGCATGATCGGCAAGTGGCACCTGGGCAGCGACCCCACCGGCTTCGACCGCTGGATCGTCCTGCCCGGCCAGGGCGACTATTGGGATCCGACCTTCCTCGTGCCCGGCGGCAAGCTCACGATCGAGGGCCATTGCACCGACATCACCGGCGACCTCGGCCTCGCATTCCTCGACACGCGGCCCCGCGACAAGCCGTTCTTTCTCATGCTGCACCAGAAGGCGCCGCATCGCGGGTGGCAGCCGGACGACCGCAACCGGGCGAAGTTCGCCGGCCAGGTTTTCCCCGAGCCCGACACCCTCTTCGACACGTATGCGACGCGGCCGGCCGCGCTCCCGGAGAACCAGCAGACGATCGCCCGCGACCTCACCCGCGGCGACCTCAAGCTCGAGCCGCCCGCGGGGCTCGCGGGCAAGGAGCGGCGGCAGTGGCTGGCGGAAAAGCCGATGGCGGTCGAGGTGGACGGCCGCACGCTCACCGGCGACGAGCTCGTCCGCTGGAAGTACCAGCGGTTCATGCAGGACTACCTGGCCTGCGTGCAGGGCGTCGACGACAGCGTCGGCAAGGTGCTCGACTACCTTGACCGGGAGGGACTCGCCGACGACACGATCGTGATCTACACGACCGACAACGGCTGGTATCTGGGCGACCTGGGGCTCTACGACAAGCGGTTCATGTACGAGCCGGGGCTGCGGGTGCCGCTGCTCGCGCGGGGGCCGGGCATCCGGGCGGGCATCACTCCCGACCAGCCGGTCGCGAACATCGATCTCGCGCCGACGTTCCTCGACCTGGCCGGCCTGCCGGTGCCGGAGTCGATGCAGGGCCGCAGCGTGGCGCCGCTGCTGCGGGGCGAGCGGCCCGCCGACTGGCGGCAGAGCGTCTATTACCGCTACTACCACGACCCCGGTCACCACAACACCCGGGCCCACTGCGGCGTCCGCACCCAGACCCACAAGCTCATCCATTATTGGAGGGTCGGAGCCTACGAGCTCTACGATCTCCGCACCGATCCGACCGAGCAGCACAACCTCCTCTTCGACGAGGCCGAAGCGCGGTCGCCCGAGGTGGCCGCGACGTTCGCCACGCTCAAGGCCGAACTCGAGCGGCTCAAATCGCAGTATGGAGACGACGATCGCTACGCCGATCCGGCGACCTGGCCGCCGGGGGCTGTCGACGGCGTGGGCGGCGACAAGCCCGTGCTCGGCCGCAAGACGATCGGCGAGGCGATCGCGGCGGCGGTCAGCGCGGGCTGACGCTCACTGCCGCAGGAACACCTTCGAGCCCTGGCCGAGAATGTCGGCCAGGTCGTTGAGGTCGCGCTCGGACACGACGAGGCTCGTGCCGGGGACGGTGTCCTCGGAGGCAGTGGCCGGGTCCGCGACGGCCTCGATGGCCAGGCCGCCCGCGAGCGCGATGCTCCTGCGGCCCGCGGCGCCCGGGCCGGCCGGCTGCGACCAGGCCGCCTGCACGGCGGCGTCGGCCGCCGCGGCGGGCCCGTCGCTCTGCACGGCCAGGACCGGCACCGCGGTGCCGACATGGTCGCGCACGCCCCGGCCCACGACCACGGCGAAGCTGCCGGCGTAGCTGCCGCCGATCCGCAGGCTCAGCCGCCGCCGCGAGACGCTCACCACGGCGTCGAAGGGACCGCGGACGACTTTCAGGTACTCACCCTGGATCAGCCGCTCCGGATCGGCGACGCCGTTGATCTTGGCCAGCAACTGCCAGGGCACAGCCAAGGGCGCGGCGATCGACTGGAGCGTCTCGCCCTGGGCGACGACGTGCGGAGGCAGGAGCAGATCCTGCTGCGAGTAGACGACCGTGCCGGCCAGCTGACCCAGCAGGTCCTCGAGCCGCTGGCTCTCCTCGAGCCCGAGGGAGGGGTCGTCGTGCCAGGTCGACAGCACCGCCAGGGCCTCGGCGTAGCGTCCCGCCGCGAGTTTGTCGTGCGCGTCGGCCCAGGCGGATGCGAAGGCGCTGGTGGAGCCCGTCGACTCCGGCGGTCCGGCCGAGGCGAAGGAGGCGGCCGGCGCGGGGGGCAGGGAAGCCGCCGGCTCGAGTCCGCCGCCGGCGACCGCTGGCGGCGAGGCCACGGCCGGGGGCATGGCCGGGGGCATGGCCGGTGTGGAGGTCGGGGGCACCATCCTGTCGGGGCTGACCTGGTCGGCGACGGGTGGCGGTGCCGCGGCGGCGCTGAGATACGTGGGGCCGGCTGCGACCTCGGCCCTCGCAGGGGCGGCAGGCACGGCCGGCAGGGCAGCGGCTGGCGGCGGGCTGGCGGGCGGCGCCGGCGTCGCGGACGGGCCGCTGGGCGACAGGGCGATCTGGGAGGGCTGTGGCGATGGGGTGGCGGCGGGCATCTCGATCTGCGGTGCGAACGCAGGAGCGGCGGCGAGATCCGCTGTGGCGACGGCATCCGGGGCCGCAGGGGCGGTGCCGGCGGGGCCTTTGCTCACCACCGACCACGCGCCGTAGAGGATCGTGCCGAGGAGCACGAGCACGACCAACGGCTTGAGCGACTCGGAAGTGTCTTCGTCGCGGTCGCGTCGATCGCGGGACTTCGACCGGTTGGCCATGGCGGCGGCTCCATGAAGGACGCACCTTCGGCCTGCTGCCGGGCGGCGGCCGCAGGGGACGCCGGGACCGGTCGGCGAGGCCGACAGGAGAGAACAAGGCGGGGGATGGTAGGGAAGGCGGACAGGCGGTGCCAGACCGCTTGCGCTGGGAAAAACGGCCGGGCGGGATCGCCTGTCGTGGGGGGGATGGCGTATAGTCACGGGCCGGCGGCGGGCGTCGCCCGCCGGGGCCTCCGTGGGAGGAGGGAGAGATCATGCATCGTGAGTCCGTCGACCCGATGCGGGTGCGCGACGTCGTGGCGGTGATCCTCGCGGGCGGCAAGGGTGCCCGCCTCGACCCGCTGACCCGCGATCGGGCGAAGCCGGCGGTTCCTTTCGGCGGCAACTATCGCATCGTCGACTTCGCGCTCTCCAATTGCCTCAACAGCGGCCTGCGGCGGGTGCTGCTGCTGACGCAGTACAAGGCCAGCAGCCTCGACCGGCACATCCATGTCGGCTGGCACCGTTTCTTCTGCCGCGACCTGGGCGAGTTTCTCGACATCCTGCCGCCGCAGCAGCGGGTCGACGAAAACTGGTATCTGGGAACGGCGGACGCCGTCTACCAGAACATCTATTCGCTGGAGATGGCGGCGCCGCGGCTGGTCGTGGTGCTCGCGGGCGACCACATCTACAAGATGAACTACCAGCGGCTCATCGACGCGCACGAGTCGCGCGGGGCCGACGTGACGATCGGCGCCCTGCCGGTGCCGGTGGCGGCGGCGCGGGAGTTCGGCACGATGGAGGTGGACGATTCGGGCCGCGTGCGGGCCTTTCGCGAGAAGGTGTCGGACCCGCCGACGATCCCCGGCCAGGACGGCCACTGCCTGGCGTCGATGGGCATCTACTGCTTCTCGACCAAGTTCCTGCTCGAGCAGCTCAAGCACGACGCGCATGACCGTGCCAGCCGGCACGACTTCGGCCACGATCTGCTGCCCGCCGTCATCCACACGCACGACGTCTACGCCTTCCCGTTTCGCGACGAGAACCGCAAGCGCGACGCCTACTGGCGCGACGTCGGGACCATCGACGCCTACTACGAGGCGAACATGGACCTCATCGAGGTCGATCCGCAGCTGAACCTCTACGACGAGCAGTGGCCGATCCGCACGCACTATCCCGCCTACCCGCCGCCGAAGTTCGTCTTCTCCGGGGAGGGACCCGCGGCCCGCCGCGGCGAGGCCACCGACAGCCTGGTCTGCCCCGGCGCGATCGTGTCGGGCGGTCGCGTCTCGCGGTCGATCATCGGCCCGGACGTGCGGGTCAACAGCTTCGCGCGGGTCGAGGAGAGCATTCTCTTCGAGGGCGTCGACATCGGCCGGCATGCGCAGGTGCGGCGTGCCATCATCGACAAGGGCGTCCGGGTGCCTTCCGGCATGTCGATCGGCTTCAATCCCGAGGAGGACGCCGCCCGGGGCTTGACGGTTTCACCCGGAGGCGTGACCGTGGTCGCCAAGGGCCAGTCTCTGGCCGACATCCCGCTGGCCGCGTCCGTCGGCTGATTCGCCGCCCATCCTCCATGCCCAAGCGCAATCTCTTCGTGCTGCTCGTCATGATCGCCGCCGGCGGCATCGCCTGCCTGGCCCGGGAACATACCCGGCATGCCCGCCGCTTCGGCGAGGTGCTGGCGGCCATCGACGGGGCGTACATCGAGCCGGTCGATCGTCAGACGCTCTTCGACGCGGCGATGGAAGGCGTCTTCTCGAGGCTCGACGAACACTCGGCGTTCGTCAGCGGCCCGGGGCGGCGGCACCTGGAGGCGGCGCTCGATCAGGAGTTTGGCCAGGAGTTTGGGCAGGAGTTTGGCGGCGTGGGCCTGGAACTGGCCGAGA
Source organism: Planctomycetota bacterium (assembly GCA_046046235.1). Lineage (GTDB taxonomy): Bacteria > Planctomycetota > Planctomycetia > Pirellulales > UBA1268 > CAMCQY01. Next base: position 24,424 of record JBJOKF010000002.1, read on the forward strand.
ACGGCGCCGCCAAGGGGCTCGAGGTCGTCAGTCCGGTGTTCGGGTCGCCCGCCTGGCGGGCCGGCATCGCGGCGGGCGACCGCATCGTCGCCATCGACGGCATCGCGACCCGCGAGATGCCGTTGCCGGAGGCGCTCAGGCGGCTGCGCGGAGTGGCGGGCACGCCCGTGACGCTCGCCCTCGACGCTGCCGCGGCAGAGCCCGAGGGAGCGGTCAGCCGGCGGACGACGACGCTCGTGCGCGAGTTGGTGCGGACGGAGAGCGTGCTCGGGGATCGTCGCCGACCGGACGGTTCGTGGGACTGGGAAGTCGAAGGAGAGCCGGGGACATGGCTCGTCCGCATCACGAGCTTCGGAGACCGCACGCCCGACGAACTGCGGCGGGCCCTCGACGCGATCGCCGACCGGCAGGCCGCGCCGGGCGTGGCGCCCGGCGGCCTGGTCGTCGATCTGCGGGGCAACTCGGGCGGCCTGCTGTCGGCCGCCGTGGAGGCCTGTGACCTCCTGCTCGACGACGGCGTGATCGTGTCGACCCGCGGCCGAAACGCAGCCACGTCGGGGGATGTCGCGTTCGACGTCAGACGCGCCGGCCGGGGCGCGGCCCTCGCAGGGATGCCGATCGCGGTGCTCGTGGACGGGCTGACGGCCAACGCCGCGGAGGTGATGGCCGCGTGCCTGCAGGATCACGGCCGGGCGGTCGTGGTCGGGAGCCGCACCTTCGGCAAGGGGACGGTGCAGTCGCTGCTGCCGCTCTCCGATGGCAGCGGGCTCGTGAAGCTGACGACTTCCGAGTATCTGCGGCCGAGCCGCGCGAACATCCACCGGCGGGCCGACGACGACGCGGCCGCGACCTGGGGCGTGACGCCCGACGCGGGCTGCGACAGCATGCCCTCCGGCCGTCAGATCGAGCTCGCGAGGCAATGGCGGAGAACCCGCGACGCCGTGCCGCCGATGGGCCGCAGCCTGCCCGCCGTGGCAGCGACGCATGCGGCGCTGCCGCGGCAGGCGGATGTCGCGTTGGCGTTGGCCATCGACCGCCTGCGGCCGCCGCGCGATGCCGCTCAGCCCGGGGCCGATCACGCCGCGGGCGGACCGGTCACGACACGCCCCTGATCTCCGCGGCCAGGAAGAAGCTCCCGGCGACGCATACGAGACCGCGCGAGGTGGCGAGCGCCCGGGCGCGGCGGAAGGCCTCGGCCGGTGCCGTCGCCACCTCCGGCGCCGGGAGTCCGGCCCGACGGCAGGCCTCGACGAGCCGCTGCACCGGCGCGGCCCGCGGGTTGGTCGCATAGCGGGTGACGACCACGTGGTCGAACGTGCCCCGGGCGGCCGCCAGCATCTCGTCGATCTGTTTGTCGGCGCTGGCGGCGAAGAGGAGCACGGCGGGGCGATGCGCCCGCACCGCGGGGCGGAGCGTCGCCACCAGCGACTCCATCGACGCGACGTTGTGCGCCGCGTCGAGAATGACGAGCGGCCGCGCGGCGATCGGCTCGATCCGCGCCGGCAGGCTCACCGACTCGAGCCCCGCCGCCACGGCCCGCTCGGGGACCGCGATGCCCCGCGCGGACAGGACGCGGGCCGCCATCACGACGAGCGCCGCATTGATCGCCTGGTGCGGCCCCCGCATGCCGAGCGCGTGGACGATCGGCGGCCCGCCGTCCTGTCCACGCACGCTCACGGCGACCCTGCCGGCGGCGAGGGGATCGGCGGCCCCCGCGGCCGGCGGCAGGTGTTCCGCGGTGAAGTCGCGGTCGAGTTGGAGGAGGGGCGCGCGGCGGCGGGCCGCCGTCGCGACGATCACCCGGCGCGCCGCCGGATGGACGGCCGCCGAGATCACCGGGCAGCCACGCTTGATGATCCCCGCCTTCTCGGCGGCAATGCGGCCGATGGTGCCGCCGAGCAGGTGCATGTGGTCGAGGCTGATGCTCGTGATGATCGAGAGCACCGGCCGCGAGACGTTGGTCGCGTCGAGCCGGCCGCCGAGCCCGGTCTCGAGCACCGCGAGGTCGACGCGGGCCTGGGAGAAGTGGACGAAGGCCACGGCCGTCAGCACCTCGAACCAGGTCGGCCCTGCGGCGCCCCGCCGGGCCGCCGCCCGGTCCATCCGCTCGACCGCCGGGATCACCTCCGCGAACGCCCGCACGAGCGCGGCGGACGAGATCGGCCGGCCGGCGACACAGATCCGCTCCTCGAGGCAGTCGACGTGCGGAGACATGTAGCGGCCGACGCGATGGCCGGCGGCTTCGAGCGTGGCCGCCAGCATCGCCACGGTGGAGCCCTTGCCCTTGGTTCCCGCCACGTGCACGACCGGCAGTCGATGGTGCGGATTGCCCAGCGCGGCGAGCAGCCGCCGCACCCGCGCCAGGCCGAACGTGCCCGGCGCCGACGATGCGGGCACGGCCCGCTCGAAGTTGATCCGACGGTCAAGCCAGGCGAGCGCCGAGGTTCTCGTCAGCCGCTCTCCGCGTGGACCGGGCATCTTGCTCAGACTCTCCAGATGACGCCTCTCCGGAAGGCTTCCGGGGCGCGTCGCCGCCGCCGGCGAATCGGACAGTGTACCGCCGCACGGGCCGCTGTCCGCGAAAGCGGCCTTGACCGGCGGGGAGCGTTTCCAGACCCTCCCCCGACTTCCGGCGGCGGTGGCGCCGCTCGTCCCGATGATTCCCCGGCCCCCGTTCGCGCCCGCCCATGCAACCGTCGCCTTCACGATCGAGGTCGGGCCATCCTCGCCGGCCTCGAACCGCGTTCGCCACCGTGATGCTCGCCTGGCTGTGGGGCGGCATCTTGGCGAGCCTCGGTTGCGGCGAGGCCGCAGCTCAAGAGCCGCTGCCGCAACCGGCGCCGACCGCCGTGCCGGAGCCCGTCGGCGCGCCCGCTCCGGCTCCCCCCCTGCCGGTCGTCGGTGAACCGCCGCCGATGTACATCGCCGATCCTCAGGGCGCGGGCGGCTTCGTCGGAATCCCGGTCGGGACGGCCGCGGAGATCCTGCCCGACTGGCCCCGCTGGTTCGCCGGCGCGAGCGGCCTCGTCATGACCCGCACGCTCCCCTCCGGCGCCGCCACGATGCAGCCGCTCGGCGGCACCCAGCTCTCCACCGCCGACGCCGACGCGACCTGGTCCGGGGGCGTCGACCTCCACGTGGGCCGCTGGTTCGGCCCCCGGCAGAAGCACGCGGTCGAGTTCATCTACTGGGGCGTCTACGGCATCGGCACCTCCGCGACGGTCACGGCCAGCCCTCCGGCGATCGACGCGATCCCGCAGGCGCCCGGCGTGGTGGTCGCGGGCACCCCCGCCTCCGCCTATCTCTCCGGCGCCGGGGGGCAGACGATCGCCCGCTCGGATCTGGTCAACGACGTGGAGATCAACTGGCTCTACTCGCTCTGGGAGCGGCCCGAATTTCTCTCGCGCGATCCGGCCGCGCCGAGCCGACGGGTGAACCTGATGTGGCTGGCCGGCTTCCGCTTCTTTCAGGTCGAGGACGTGCTGACGCTGACGAGCTTCCCGGGCGGCGGCGCCCCCGGGCAGCTCGACCTGGGCGTGGCGACCAACAACAACCTCTACGGTGCCCAGGTGGGGGCCAAGTTCGACTGGCGGTTCCTGCCGCCGCTGCGGTTCACCGCCGTGCCGAAGTTCATGATCGCCGGCAACTCGATCACCAACACGACGACGCTCGAAAACGCCGCGGGCACTGCGGCGACCTTCGCCTCCGGGGCGCCGGTGAGCGTGCACTCGACGCTCGGTGTCTTCTCCTGGCTCGGCTCGGTGGACACCGGTCTGGCTTGGGACGTGACCGAGCGGTGGACGCTGTCGATGGGCTACCGAGTCGTGGGCGTGGGAAACATCGCGCAGGCGGACGGCCAGTGGCCGACGTTGATCACGAACGCCTCGTCGCTTCCCGGCCTCACCGCCGGCTCGAGCACGATCATCCACGGCGGCTTCGCAGGCTTCGAAGGCCGCTGGTGAGTGGCACGACGAGCCAGGGCCCCGGCTCGGGGCCACCCCTACCACGTCGCCGGACGTTCGCGTCGGCCTTCGCGGCCTCCGCTCACTCGGATGCCGACTGCGCTGCGCCATCCTGGCTGCGCTTGTCGGCATACGCCGGCTCTCGGGGCAGGGGCGACCCCGAGCCTCCGTGACAGGGATCGCCTGCTGGTGTCGCCACGGTCTGCCGCTGAGATACAATGCCGCTCATGAACGCTCCCCAATCGTCCTGCGACCTCTCCGCGAAGAAATGCGTCCCCTGCGAGGGCGGCGTGCCGAAATACTCGGCCACCGAGGCCGAAGCGCAGATCGCGGCTTTGCCGGGCTGGCGGCTCACGCACGACGCGAACCGCATCCGTCGCGACTGGAAGCTCCGCAACTTCCGCGACGGGATCAAGCTCCTCAACAACGTCGCGGCCCTTGCCGAGCGGGAGCAGCATCATCCCGACCTGCACCTCGAGGGCTACCGCCACGTGTGGATCGAGATCTACACCCACGCGGTCGGCGGCCTCTCCGAGAACGACTTCATCCTGGCCGCGAAGATCGACGGCATCGCCCCGGCCTCTAGCGATACGTGAACGTCGCGGTGATGCGGCAGGGGGCCGCCGCCCGCAACCGCACCCACTGGGCCGCGAATCCGTCGGGAAACGTGTGCATCGCGGGCGCCCCAGACGCCACATCGAGCGTCGCGTACTCGAACCAGGCGCCGTCGCCCGTCGGATCGACCTGGATCGACACCGGCACCGCGGTGGCCGCGTCGTGGGCGATCTCGAGACATTTTTCACCGTAGCCGCCCATCAGGTACGGGTCGCTCACCGCACCGGCTGACACGGCCGTCTCGTGCCACGGTCCGCCTCGGCCGGTCGGCGGCGGAAACTTCCAGAGTTCGTCGATATCGCCCACCCAGACGGCCGGGCCGGTGGTGGCCACGGCGGCGGGATCGCCCGAAGCGAAGACGCGGCTTCCGCCCGGACCGCTGACGCCGTCGCAACGCACGCCGCCCAGCACGAGCAGCCCGCGCCAGGAGCAGAAGTCGGTGATCCGTTTGCCGTGGCTGCAGACCGGCTGCATCTTCGCCGCGCCGCCACTCGTGGCCCGCGGCACGACGTAGAAAGTGCCGGCGGCGTTGAGCAGCGAGCGTTCGGTGACGACCTCGCGGAGCCCGCGGGGCCAGCCGCTCGCGAACGGCCGCTCGTACTGGCGCGCCACGGCCGGATCCAGCGGCTTCGGCAGCCGAAACACCCGCTTCCCCTCGCGGTAGATGACGCTCGCCGCGTCGAACGTCACGTCGGGCGACGCGGGCACCGCCTGCTCCGCGAGGAGCGTCGCCAGCGGATCGTCGGCGGCCAGTCGGCGCGGCGGCGCATCGAGCAGCGTCTGCCAGGCTGTCGGCCGCTGCGGCTCCGCCCGTGCCGGGTCGATCTCCCACGCGAGCGCGTCGAGCGGCAGCGAGGCGGCCGAGCCGCTCCGCATCACGGCGGCGATCCAGGGCTCCTGCGCCAGGGCGTCGGCGAGCGGCGCGAACAGCTCGTCGTCGCGGACCTGGCCGCCACGTGTGCCGTAGCGGAAGACGCACGTCGCCCCACGGACGTCGCGATCGGCGACGACGCGGATCCAATCGCCCGGCACGTCGTCGGGAAGCTCGACGTGGGCATAGCCCTGCGCGGGCACCGTCTGCACGGCCACCTCCCGCCACGTCTCCCCACAGCCCGCCTCGAGCGTGAAGGCGACGCCAGAGTCGCCGCGATGCGCGAGATGCACACACCGGCCGTGGTAGCCGCCCGAAAAGAGCACCGGATCGGAGGGCCGCCCGGCGGTCACGTCTTCGTCGCGCCAGGCGTAGGCCGTGCCCGCGGGACGGCCCTGGGCCCGCAGGCTCTCCCACGTCGTAAACCAGAGGTTCGAGTTCGAGCGGCCGGTGAGGTCGTTGCGCGGATTCTGCAGCTCGCTCTTGAAGCCCGACCGCGCCGCGTCGTCGCAGCCGAAGACGATCACTTGTCGGCCATCGACCCGCCAGGGGGCGACGTCGCCCGTGATCTTCAGATGCGTGCAGAGCGGCTCGAGCCCGCAGGGCGACGTGGCCGAAAACCCGGCGGGCAGTTCGTACCAGCCGCCGTGCATCGTGAGGATGAACCGCGCGGGCTCTCCGTCCGCTGCCGGCACCACCTCGCGGATCCTCGGCCATTCGGTGTGCCAGCCGTGGTCGCCGTCGTAGCTGCCACACGCCTTCGGCAGTCGGAACGCATGCCAGGGATTCTTGCCGGCCTGCGCGTCGGCGAAGCTCCGCACCATGAGCAGGACGCTCTTCTCATCCCAGCCGATCGCCCAGAGCGGCGCCTCGGCCGACGGCGGCCCGGCGATGCCGCCGGGGCCGGTCACGTCGGTGAACTGGCGGCGACGGATGAGCCGCCAATCCTTGCCGTCCCACTCCGCGAGCACGCCCGCCTCCGCGGGCGCGTTCCGCGTGTTTGGAATCGCATACAGGAAGGGCTTGAAGGCATCGGCCGTTCCCGCCGCGTGCTCGCCGTTGTTCGCCAGCACGAGCACGCCTTGGCCCGAATAGCCACCCTTGGCGTGCCAGCCGGGCGCCGGCCGCGCGAAGAGCCGCTGCGGCTCGGCCGACCGCACGTCGAGTTCGTAGACCAATCCCTCCATGTCGGCGACGTAGACCTTGCCGGCCGGATCGGTCAGGTGCCGCGCGGCCGCGGTGAGCCGGCCGGGCATCCGCCGGGGCGACACCGCCCGCACGGTGCGGTCGGCGCCGATCAGGTACGGACCGATCACGAGCTGATTCGACTCCCGATGGATGAGCCGGGCGGCCGGCGTGCCGCCGACGCTCTCGGGCCTGGGAGTCAGGTGCAGCGACGCATCCAGCTCGTAGAGCTTGTCGTCGCTGCCGTTGGGCAGATGCGGGCCGTAGGTGATGAACCAGAGCCGGTCCGCCCAGGGCACGACCGCACCGATGCCGCACTCGCCCTGGGCGTTACTGACGGCCAGGTGCGGATACCGACCGCCGTAGGAGACGGGGCCGGGCTGCGGTTCGCGGGCCGCCGTCGGGACCGCGCCGGCGCCGGCCGTGAGCAGCAGGCAACAGGCGGCGACGCGGAGGGCCGGCGAGCGGACCGCGGACGGCGGGCGACGATCGGGCATGAGGGCGGCTCCCGTGGGCTTGCGGATGCACGTGGCACAACTCACCATTGTGACGGTGCGCGGCCTGCGAAATCGCGTTGCTTTCTTTCGTTTTTGTCCACGCCGCGCCGTCAGGGGCGGCGACCGTGTCCCAGTGCGGAGCCAGCCTTGCGTCGATCCCGGCAGCGTCCCTCGCCACGCCGCGTGACGGTCCTCGTGCCCGCCCACAATGGCTGGGGCCGCGGGATCATCGAGGGCGTCGTGGCCCAGGCCGCGGCTTCGGGCGGCTGGCTCTTGCATGTCGAGCCGGAGGGGGAGCGGCGGCCGCTGCCCGCCGACTGGACGGGCGACGGGATCATCGCGCGGGTGTCGACCCGTGCCGTCCAGCGTCGGCTCGAACGCCTGGGCGTACCCGTCGTCAACGTGTCGGCGATCGAACTCGCCGGCGTCGCGCTGCCGCGGGTTGCCAATGATCTCGAGGCGGCCGGGGCGCTCGCCGCCGAGCATCTCCTCGACCGCGGCTTTCGCCACTTCGCCTATGTGGGCGGGCCGCGTCGGTCGGATGTCTGCCGCCAGCGTCGTGGATTCATCACGGCTCTCGCACGGCGCGGGCTGA
>JBJOKF010000142.1:0-9019 GCA_046046235.1 Planctomycetota bacterium
ACATGCACGAGGATGCCGACGGCGAGCGTCGCCAGCACTCCGAACTGGATGCCGCTCCAGGCGTCGTAGTCGAGCCCCCAGAGCGTCCAGCCCTTTGCGGCAGGGCCGGGGGGAAAGATGAACCGCACGATGACCGCGACCGCGCACAAGGCGACGAAGAGCACGAGCAACAGGGCATCGAGGGCGAGGTTGATCTCGCTCCAGGACGGGCCGCGGCGTGCATTGGACGTGGCCGTCGGTCGGGGGGCCGGGGGGTCGAGGGAAGTCGAATGATCCATGGTGTCTCGCCGTTGCTGCATTGCGAGCATACCGCCTCGTCGACATCCCTGGTGGCTCTGGCTCTGGCTCTGGCTCTGGGCCGTCTCCCCGTGGCGACAAGTTTTTCAACTTGTCGAATCCGGGTTGCCAGGGCGCCGGTGAGGGGCCGCCCACGCCCCGTCGCCGGACGTTCGCTCGGGGCGTCCTGCCCCTCACTCACTCGGATGCTGACTTCGCTCCGCCATCCTGGCTGCGCTCGTCATCATACGCCGGCTCTCGGGGCATCGGCGGCCCCTCACCTCCCGATCTTTCGTGGCGACAAGTTTTCAACTTGTCGAATCCGGGTTGCTGCACGACCAGTGAAAACTCGTCGCCACAGGCCGGTCAGGTCCGGAGGGCGCTGACTCGCGGCCTGACGCTGCACTCGAGACCGTCTACAGTATGGGGCGCATGGCTTCGCATCATGATGATCAACGTCACGCGGAGGAGTGGATCCGCGATCCGCGGGCCCGCCAGCTCGTGTTCGTCGGGCTCACGCTTGTCGTCAGCGGCTTCGTGCACATCGCCCTGTGGGGCGTGCTCGGTGGACCGTGGGAAGGGCCGGTCACCTGGCGGAAGCCGATCCTCTTCGGGATCTCCGGCGGCCTGACGGCGCTGTCGCTCGCATGGGTGTGGCCGCACCTGCCCCGGCGCGGCGGCGACGATTGGCTGGCGGCGGCAGCCGCCTGGGCGCTCTTTGTCGAGGTCGCCCTCATCGACCTGCAGAAATGGCGGGGCGTGGCCAGTCACTTCAACCGCGCGACGCCCTTCGACTCCGCTCTCTATGACGTGATGGGAGGCCTGATCCTTTTCGTCACGGCCGTCATCGCCGACCTCACCGTCCGCGTCTTCGTACAGCGCGTGACCATGGCTGCCGACATGCTCCTGGCCGCCCGCGCTGGGCTCGTCTTCCTCACGATCTCGTGCCTGATCGGCATCTGGGCGAGCGTGCTTGGCGACATGCGGGCGGCGGCGGGGCTCGATCCGGCACGTTACGGCGCCGCCGGCGTGCCGAAGTTTCCGCACGGCGTCGTCATCCATGCGATCCAGTGGCTGCCGCTCCTGGCCTGGGCGGCCCGCCGCGCGGGACTCGAGGAGTCGGCCCGCACCCGGCTTGTCGTCTCGGCCACGATCGGCACCGCGCTCGTGCTCGCCTATGCCATCCTACAGACGCTCGCCGGCCGGAGCCGGTTCGATGCGGGGCTCGTCGCCGCCGCGGTGCTGCTCGCCGGTATCGGACTGCTGGCATGGCCGGCGGCGGTGACCGCCTGGGCGGCCCTTGGGCCCGGCGGCCTGCTCACCCGGCAGTTTGCGGGGCGACGTGACCGTGAGGCACAATGACGCCGTCGCATTCGACCGTGCGGCGCCGGAGCGCCCTGCCCGCATTTTGCCCCCAGGCGTGGAGACTCGTGACCATGATCAGCAGCCACTGTCGGACGGCGAACAAGTGGATCCGTTGCCCGCTCGCGGTCCTGTGCCTGTCGCTCATCGCCGCTGGCGGCATGCCGGCCCGCGCCGCCACGCTGCTCGTGGAGGCGGAGAGCTTCCTCGAGCCCGGCGGCTGGACGCTCGACACGCAGTTCATCGGCGAGATGGGCTCGCCCTATCTGCTCGCGCACGGCCTCGGGCAGCCCGTGGCCGACGCGGTGACGACCGTGCAGGTTCCCGCCGCCGGTGAGTACCGGGTCTTCGTGCGCACGAAGGACTGGGTCGCCCGCTGGCAGGCCCCCGGCACGCCCGGGCGGTTTCAGGTCGTCGTCAACGGCGCGCCGCTCGCGGCGACCTTCGGCACGAAAGGAGCCTCCTGGGACTGGCACGACGGCGGCACGGTGAAGCTCCCCGCCGGCGCCGCGACGCTCGCCCTCCACGACCTCACCGGCTTCGAGGGCCGCTGCGACTGCATCGTTCTCACGACCGATGCAGTGGCGCCGCCGAATGACTCCGCGATCCTCGCCGCCTGGCGCCGCGAGGCCCTCGGCCTGCAGGCCAAGCCCGAGATGAAGGGGCCCTACGACCTGGTCGTGGTCGGCGGCGGCTATTCCGGCATGGGGGCGGCGCTGTCGGCGGCCCGGATGGGGCTTTCCGTCGCGCTCATCCAAGACCGGCCCGTCCTCGGCGGCAACGGCTCGAGCGAGGTCCGCGTCTGGGCGATGGGCCTGGTTCGCCGCGGCAAGTATCCGCGGATCGGCGAGATCATCGAGGAGTTTTCCGACCATGCCAAGAAGAGCCCCGGCACCTACGAGGAGTTTGGCGACGCCAAGAAAGAGGCGGTCGTGCGGGCCGAGCCGAAGATCGACCTCTTCTTGAACACCCATGCCTTCGCCGTCGACCGCAAGGGCGACCGGATCGCGAGCGTTACCTGCCTCGACACGCGGACCAGCCGCGAGTTCGAGTTCACCGGCCGGTTTTTCTGCGACGCCACCGGCCACGCGACGATCGGCCACTTGGCCGGCGCCGAAACCGTGATGGAGCCGAAGGGACGGATGGGGATGAGCAACATGTGGGCCTGGGCCGAGGCCGACGCGGCCCGCGATTTCCCGGCCACCCCCTGGGCCCTTCCGCTCACGATGAACGATTTTCCTTATCCCCGGGACCACCACGGCCAGTGGTTCTGGGAGAGCGGCTTCGACAAGGATCCTCTGGCTGATGCCGAGGGGATCCGCGACTGGAACCTCCGCGCCGTCTACGGCGCCTTCAACGCCATGAAGAACGGCGACGGCGCCGACAAGCACAAGACGGCCTATCTGACCTGGGTCGCCGCGATCGGCGGCCCGCGGGAGAGCCGGCGGATCCTGGGCGATGTCGTGCTCGCGCAGGACGACATCATCGCGAAACGCGACTTTCCCGACGGCTGCGTGCCCTCCACCTGGTCGATCGACCTCCACTATCCGAAAGAGGAATACGCCAAGAAGTTTCCCGACAATCCGTTCATTTCGATCGCCGTCCATGATCGCCGGGTGGATCGGGCCTATGGCTATCCCGTGCCCTACCGCTGCTTCTATTCGAAGGACGTCGAAAATCTCTTCATGGCCGGTCGCTGCATCTCGGTGACGCACGAGGCGCTCGGCACGGTGCGGGTGATGAAGACCTGCGGCATGATGGGCGAGGTGGTCGGCAAGGCGGCGAGCGTCGCCATCAAGCACGGCACGACGCCGCGGGGCGTGTACGAGAAGCACTGGTCCGAGATGGACGAGCTTTTGCAACTGCCGGGCAAGGCCCGCCGCGCGAGCCTCTCGGCACCGATCGAGATTCCCGCCGACGCCATGCCGCTGGCGCCGCCGGTCGGCCCGATCGCCGACCATGCCGGGCTCGACCCGGCCAAGCTCGCGGCGGCGCGGAAGGGCGTCGTGCGGGACGATAGCCAGGCGACCCGGGAGGGCGACTGGACCGAAGGGCACGGACTCAAGGGGTTCGTCGGGCAGGGCTACCGCTATGCCCATGCCGACAGCGGCGCGTCGATCAAGTACGAGCTGTCGGCGCCCGAGGCGGGGCTCTACGACGTGCTCGTCGCCTGGCAGCCGCACGAGAATCGCGGATCGGCGGTGCCCGTGCTCGTGGAGACAGCAGAGGGCCGGACGAGCACGCGGCTCGACATGCGAAAGGCCGCGGCGCTCGCCGATGGCTTCGGCTCAGCGGGCCGCGTGATGCTCGGCAGCGGCGATCAATGCGTGGTGGTGATCGGCACCGACAAGGCCGGCGGCTTCGTCCACGCCGACGCCGTCATGCTCGTGCCGGCGGGCAAGTGATTCTGCGTCTGTCGCGGCGCCTCCCATGCCAGCTTCCGTCCTTCCGCGACGCTTCCGACCCTTGATCGTCCACGCGGCGCGGGTGGCCGTCGTCGCCGGCCTCGTCTGGCTCGTGCATGCCGAGCACCGTCGGCACGTCGGCGGGATCGCGTCGGCCGACCTCGCGAGCCTGCCGCTCGAGAGGGTGCGGCGGCATCTGCCGGCGGCGGCCGCGATCGGCGGCCCTGCCGAGCGGGTGGCCGGTGGCCGCGATCTCCTCGATGCCGCAGGCAACTCGGTCGGCACGATCCTCAAGACATCGCCCGCGGGCGACGCGGCGATCGGCTTCTCCGGGCCGACCGATCTGCTGGTCGTCTGCGATGCCGAGTTGCGGGTCGCGGGCATGGAAATCCTCGCGAGCCGCGACACCCGCGACCATGTCCATGCGGTCGAGCGGGATGCGGCCTTCTGGCGGTCGCTCGTGGGCCGGTCGCTCGACGAACTGGCCGGTCGGCATGAAAAGCCCCACGCCGTGGCGGGCTCCACGCTCACGAGCCTCGCGATCCATGAGGCGCTTGCCCGCCGGCTCGGTGGCTCGTCCGAGGCGAGCCGGTTCGAGCGCGAGCCGACCGTCGCCGACCTGCGGCTCGTCTTTCCCGAGGCGGTCGGCATGGTCGTCGATCCGGGCGATGCCGCGGTGATCCGCGTGCTCGGTCGCGATCGCGTTCCGCTCGGCTGGGCGCTGCGGACGAGCCCGGCGGCCGATCGGATCATCGGCTACCAGGGGCCGACCGACGCCGTGGTGGGGTTCGACACCGCAGGCCGCGTCGCGGGCGTCGCCGTGCTCGCGAGCTTCGACAACGAGCCCTACGTCGGCTACGTCCGCGACGACGCGTCCTTCCGCGGGGTCTATCGCGGCATGACGGTCGACGACCTGGCGGGGCTCGCGGGCGGGTCGACCGGCATCGAGGGCGTCAGCGGCGCCACGATGACAAGCCAGGCGGTGGCCGAGGGGATCGTGCGGGCGGCACGCGACCGAACCGATCGTGCGGCGGAAGCCGGCTCGCGGTCGCTCGTTGGTTGGTTGACACGGATTGAGGGCCCGCAGTGGGGCGGTATCGGCGTGATCGCCGTGGGACTCGTCGCCGCCTTCACGCGGCTCCGCGGCGGCTGGTTCGGTCGGTTCGCGCTGCCGCTCGTCGTGCTTGCGTATCTGGGTTTTGGCGCGGGCGCCCTGGTCTCGCAGGCGCAGGTCTGGGGCTGGGCACAGTCGGGCGTGCCCCGCGGCGCGGTCGTGCTCCTCGTCCTCTCGCTCGTGGCGTTTCTCCTGCCCGTGACTTCGCGGCGGAACGTCTACTGCTCGCATCTCTGCGCCCACGGCGCAGCCCAGCAGCTGCTCGTCCGGCTGGCGAAGCCGCGACGGCAGCCGCCGGCCTGGCTGCGGCCCGGGCTTCACGTGCTGCCCTGGGCATTGCTCGTCGTGGCGATCCTCGCGAGCCTTTTCCACTGGCCGCTGAGCCTCGTCGACTTGGAGCCGTTCGACGCCTACCTGCCGACGGTGGCGGGCGTGGCGGCGCTTGTGATCTTCGCCGCGAGCCTGGTCGCGAGCTGGCTGTCGCCGATGGCCTACTGCCGGCATGCCTGCCCGACCGGCGCGCTGCTCGATCACCTGCGGCTGCACGGGCGCTCGCACCTGCTCACGTGGCGGGACGGCCTCATGCTCGGCTGCCTGGCGGTGGCCGCGGCGGTGCACTGGTGGCCGCGATGAGAACCGCCGCGGCCTTCCTCTGCCTGGCCATCGCGGCTGCGGGCGGCTGGCGGGCCATGCCGGCCTGTGCAGAAGCCCCGCCTCTCGTGCTGGCCGGTCCCGCCATGGGGACGACCTACCGGGTCGCGCTCGCGGCGCCGGTGCCGGGGCTCGGGCAGGGCGAGGTGCATCGCGAGGTGGAGGCGGTGCTCGCCCGGCTCGATCGGGCGTTGAGCACCTGGCGGGACGATTCCGATGCGAGCCGGTTCAATCGCGCGGCCTCGGGGGAGTGGGTGGCCGTGTCGGGCGACCTGGTCGCGGTCGTCGAGCTGGCCCGGGCGGTGCACGAGCAGTCGGCCGGGGCTTTTGACATCACGGCCGCAGCCTCAGCCAGCGGCCGCGCCGTCGGCATGCGGCACCTGCGGTCGCGGGCGGACCCGCCGGCGGTCATGCCGGCGATGATGAAGGACGTCGCCGGGCTCGCGATCGACCTCGGCGGCATCGGGCCCGGCTACGCGGTCGACATGATCGGCACGCGGCTCTCGTCACTCGGCTCGGCGGCGCACCTCGTGGAGCTTGGCGGCGAGGTGCGGGCCTGGGGCGAGCCGGCGCCGGGCCGGCCCTGGCGGGTGCTCGTGCGCGGGCCGGCGGCGCGGTCGCTCGATCTTCCTGCCGGCGAAGCCCTCGGGACGGCCACCTGCCGCCCGGGCCGGTCGCCGCTCGATCCGCGGACCGGGCTGCCCTGCGCCGGGCCAGCCCGGTCGCTCACGGTGCGGGCCGCCAGCTGCGCGGCTGCCGACGCCTGGGCGGTCGCCGCGATCGTGCTCGGCCTCGAGCCGGGGGCCGACGGTGTGGTCACGGCACCATCCAGGCCAGCGGTCCCGCCTGGAGCCAGACAAGCAGCCCCATGAGGGCTGCGAGCGCCAGCGAGTGCGGGAACACGCGGCGGAGGATCGCGCCCTCCTGGCGGTGGACGCCGGTCGCGGTCGCCGAGACGACGATGCTCTGGGCGTCGATCATTTTCCCCATCACGCCGCCGGTGCTGTTGGCCGTCGTGATGAGCAGCGGATCGAGCCCGAGCTGCTCCGCCGTCACCCGCTGCAGGCTGCCGAACATGGCGTTGCTCGAGGTATCGGAGCCGGTGAGCGCGACGCCGAGCCAGCCGAGGAGCGGTGCGAAGAAGGGATAGAGCGATCCCGACTGCGTGAGGGCCAGGCCGAGCGTGACATCGGTGCCGGAATAGCGGGTCACGAACGCGAGCGCGAGCATCAAGCTGATCGTCAGGAGCGAGGGGCCCAGCCGCAGGAGCGTGTCGCAGAAAAGCACGCCGGCGCGTCGCCAGCGGATGCCGAGCCACGGCACGGTGAGGATCGCCGCGGCGAAGATGCCGGTGCCGGCAGCCGAGAGCCAGTTGAGCCGATAGACGGCCCGCTCGATCTCGAGCGGCTCCCGCGTGGCCGGCGGCACCTTGGCGACCCGGCCGTCGAGCCAGGGCACCGGGAACTCGGGCGCGACGACCGCCCGCGCGAGAAGCGGCCGGTGCTCGGCCCGCGGCGCGACGGCGCCGGCCTGTGCGGGTGGTGCGCGGCCCTCGAGCATGGCCTTCACCGGGGGCAATCCCCAGAGGAAGACCGCGAGCGACAGGAATGCCCAGGGCATCCAGGCCCAGGCGATCCGACGCGCAGTGTCGGGCGATCGATCGTGCTCGTCGGCGCCAGATTTCTCCGCCGGAGCATCGTGTCGCCAACAGGCGGCCGGCTGCCAGCACTTCAGAAACACTGCCAGGGCGACCAGGCTCGCGATCCCGCCGACCACGTCCACGAGCGCCGCCCCGACGACGTTCGCCATCAGGAACTGCACGATCGCAAACGATCCGCCGCAGACGAGCACGGCCGGCCAGACTGCGGCCAGTCCCCGCCAGCCGGCCATCGTGACGACCATCCAGGCGGGGATGACGAGCGAAAAGAAGGGGAGCTGCCTGCCGGCCATCTGCGAGATGGCATGCTCGTCGAGGCCTGTCACCTTCGCGAGCGTGATGATCGGCGTCCCCAAGGCGCCGAAGGCGACCGGCGCGGTATTCGCGATGAGCGCGAGGCAGGCCGCTTCGAGGGCCGGAAACCCGGTGCCGACCAAGAGCGCAGCCGAAATGGCGACCGGCGCGCCGAAGCCGGCCGCCCCTTCGAGGAAGGCCCCGAAGGAGAAGGCGATCAGGAGGGCCTGCATCCGGTGGTCGGCGGACAGCCTCGTGACCGACCGCTTCATCACGTCGAGCGCACCTGACTCGACGGAGAGCCGGTAGAGAAACATCGCCGGCAGGATGATCCAGCCGATCGGAAAGAGTCCGAAGGCCGCGCCATGGGCTGCGGCGGCGAGGGCGGCGTCGGCGGGCATGCCGGCCAAGGCGACCGCGATCGTGCCGGCGACGGCCAGGCCCACAGCCGCCGCCGCCGGGGCCGACCAGCCGGCTCCGGCTAGGAGCCCCAGGAGTGCTAGCAGGGGCAATGCTGCCACGGCCGCCGAGGCGAGCGGCCAGCCGAGCGGGTCGTAGACGTGGTGCCACACCATTGGAGAGCTTGGAGAAATGTCGGCGGTATGCCGGGGGAGGTAGGCCCGATCAGCGGCGGGAAACCCTTTTTGTGCAGGGAAAAATAGCGGTTTATGACGACGGCGCCTCGCTGTACCCGAGAGAGCAACGGCGCGGACGCCAGCCGGGATCGCCCAGCCCGGCTCCCGGGGCTTCCTTTCGATCCGGATAGTTTCCCGCCGCGTCTGAACCGGGCCATTGACGGCCGCGTATGAGTCCAGTAAGAATTTAATGGTGCTAGGGGAGGGTTTGCGAATCCCTCGAATACAGCCGCCGGGAAAGATGTCAGGGCCTTTGTCGGCACCGGGTGTCATGCGGAAAGGGATGACCGCCGGTTGACGCAAGTCGGGCTGGTCCGCGGAAGCAAGCGTTTTCCAAGCACGTTCGGTCGGGGTTTCTCATTGCTTTTTCTTTTCATGCCCTTTTTGGGTGGAGGATTCACATGACGATTTCCAAGCATCGCGGGGGTTTCACCCTCGTGGAACTGCTGGTGGTCATCGCGATCATCGGCACGCTGGTGGGCCTGCTTCTGCCGGCCGTCCAGCAGGCTCGTGAGGCTGCTCGTCGCAGCACGTGCGGCAACAACCTCAAGCAGATGGGTCTGGCTCTCCATCAGTATGCCGACAAGCGGCAGAAGAACGGCGACAACCAGATGCCCCCGGCGAA